>JAFZEK010000177.1 GCA_017560705.1 Bacteroidales bacterium
TATTTGAGAGGTGAATGTAAATATAGAATCAAGGACTATGCTGAAGCAAAAGTGGACTTGAATAAATTCGTAAAACACTATCAATCCAACGAAAGTGGATATTACAAACAAGCACTTTATACATTGGGATATACTCAAATGAAACTTAAAGAGTACAAGCAATCTACGCTTACATTTACAGAGTTTTTGTTGAACACCGAATACGAAGAAGACAAGCAATGGATAAATGATGTAAACATACGTATAGCAGATAACTATTTTATCCAAAAAAGCTATAAAGATGCGATAGCATTCTACAATAAAGCCATAGATGCTAATGCAGATAATGCCGACTATGCAATGTATCAGAAAGGTTTGTCGTATGGTGCATTGTGCTTATATCAAAACAAGATAGACTGTATGAATATGTTGATGTCTCGCTATCCTAAGTCCGACTATGTTTTGACCTCAAACTTTGAGATAGCCAACACATTCTTATTGAATGATGAACAAGAGTTGGCATTGAAATTCTACACTGTGTTTATCAACAAGTATCCTAATAGTTCCTACACAAAAGAAGCATTGCTAAAGATAGGGATAATAAACTATAATTTATCTAGAGATAAAGAGGCATTAGATGCACTAGATAAGGTGCTTAAAGAATACCCGGGAACAGCCGAAAGCAGGGATGCACTGTTGACAATAAAGAATATATATTTGAACCAAAACAGAGTGGATGAATACTTTAACTATGTGAAGCAGAACACCAAAGTAGCAATATCCAATGTAGAACAAGATTCTATAATGTTCACCACAGCAGAAGCACGTTATATGGAAGGTGATTGTCAAACAGCTATACCATCGTTTGAAAGTTATTTATCCAAATTCCCTAATGGATTATTCTCGCTTACAGCTAATTATTATTTAGCTGATTGCCATATGAGGTCGGGTAGTATGTGGAAAGCGTTGCCTTACTATGAATATGTAGCAAAACAATCAAAATCGCAATACACAGAGGTTGCTCTACTGAACGTAGCAAATATATCCTACAATATAAAGAACTATAAAAAGTCCAACGACTACTTCAAAAAGTTGGCAGCCGTAAGCGAAATAGAGTCAAACATACTTCACGCAAATATAGGAATAATGAGAACGTGGTATTTACAACAAGATTATTTGAATACCATAGAGAGTGCTACAACATTGTTACAACACGATAAACTTACAATAGATATATCGGAAGAAGCCCATTATATGATAGCTACATCTTATTATCACCTAGGCGATACAGCAGCTGCAAGGCTTGCTTTTGAACCTATGAAACTGTCCAATAATGGTGCCTACGTAGGCGAGGCTTACTACAGAGAAGCTGAAGCTCACTACCAACGAAAAGATATGAAACGAGCAGAACAGGTGATAGAAACAATAGCAGCTAGCCCTGTAAGTGATTATTGGTTGGCAAAGTCGTTCATTCTTTGGGCTGATATTTATTACTCCGAAGGTAATAGATTGCAAGCAAAACAAACCTTGCAAAGTATAATAGAAAACTACGACGGAGAAGACTTGGTGGCTGAAGCTACAAAGAAATATGAAGCTATAGAGAGCGAAGAAAAGAACGAAAAAGAAGCTCAAGAAAAAGAAATACAAGAAATGAAAGATAAAGATAATGAAATAAATATTTCTACATCTACAGTTAAGTAACTTATGTTTTTTTTGAACACAAAATGGAAGATAATATGAAACTGATAAGTAGGTATAAAAAGATATATTTAAAGAGTATTGTTTTGGGTGTTGGATTGTTAGTTACAAATGTATTGTGTGCACAAAACGACACCGAGGTATATAGTGAAAAGGTGATAGTGACAAGCAGCTATCAGCCCGAATTGCAAGTTCACGAAAAAATCAACACCTCGCCAGTAATAACTGATACAACGAAGATAAAAACAAATTTCAAATACAGTATTTATCCGAATCGGATTTACTCTTTATTTAAGCCAGAGGTGATAAAAGCGGCTCGCTTAGTAGGAGAGCCTACCACGAAGCTATATGGTAGTTATTTCCGCCTAGGTATGGGAACTTATATGAGCCCTCTAGCCGACGTATATATCAACTCTAAACGTAGCGAGACATTGAACTATACTGCACGTGTGTATCACAATTCTTCGTGGTGGTCGTTAGAAGATTATGGCGATAATCATTTTTCAAACACTACAGTGGATTTGTTTGGAAAAAGAATGTGGAAAGATAAAGTGCTTTCGGCTAACTTGTTTTATCACAACAACTATCATTTGTACTATGGTTTTACCGATTCTACTTGGAGCAGAGTATATCCTGAAACAGAAAGAACAGATTTAAAAAATAGCGACTATTCGCAAGTATATAACTACTTTGGAGCTAATGTAGATTTTAGAAAAACTACATTGACCGATAAGTTGTACTACTATGCTGCAATGGATTTTACAAATCTTTCCGACCACTATGGTTCCAATGAGCTTTACTTTGGAGCAATTGGTGATATACGATATGGGTTTACTTTGTTTGGAAATGATAGAGAGCATTTAGGACTTAAATTATCTTTCGATATTTATGGAAACGACAAGGATACATTGTACCCTTATTCATTTGTAGGTCTTGCCGACGATTCATTGCTTTCTTTTAGAACAAATATTTTGAAAGTGAACCCCTATATTATGTTCAAAATGTATGGTTTCGATGTGAATTTTGGGGTAAACGTAGTATCTTCCTCCGATGCAGAGGTGTTGTTCTTTCCAAGAATATTATTGTCACAAAACTTTTTTGATGGATTATTATGTTTGAAGGCTGGAGTTTTTGGCGATGTGTACAGAAATACCTGGCAAAGTTTAAGAACTGAAAACCCTTATATAGCACCAGGAGTGGATATTGAGAATATGGTATACTCCAAATTCTATTTAAATGCCGACCTCTCTGTGGCTAATAATTTGGATATTGGTTTGGGATTGACTTATCAAACAATGGAGAATGCTCCGCTGTTTATGATAGACACAATGTATAGGCTTCATAATGTGTATAAACCTATATATGAAGATTATTCCGTTTTCCAAATAGGAGCAAATGCAAGCTATAAATTCAATGAAAAATTTGAATTTGGTTTTTCGGCAAATTATTACGACTACAAATTAGACACTGATGCCGAAATAGAAAAAATACTATATAAACCTAATTATGATTTGAATATACACACTTCCTACTGGTATAACGATAAAATAAAAGTAGCATTGAATGCTGTAATTTTAGGTAAAATGCAAGGCTTAAATATTGATGAGAATGGAGCTTTGGCCTACGAAGAAATGGATATGAGATATGGAATAGATTTGAAAGCTGAATATAGACATACTAATGCGTTGTCGTTCTTTGCAATGTTTGATAATGTTGCGTTTCAACGATATTTCTATTGGACCAATTATCCATCGCAGAAGTTTAGATTTATGGTTGGGCTAACATATACTTTGCCAACGTTATAGCAGAAAGGATTAAAAGAGCATTAGCACTAAAAAACGGTTGATGGATAAGAGGTGCTTTTTTTCATCCCCGATGGTGATAAAAATACATCACGTAGAAAAAATATTTTCATCCCCGATGCGGTGTTATCTACATCCCGATGAAAAAAAACTACATCCGCAAGACTACATCATAATAATACCCGGGTATTAATGTGGCGGTAGTATGGTATTAATTCATTTATACCTAGGTGTGGAGTAGAGGGTGCTGTGGGTGGTATTTATTTTTGTAGTATAATGCCTAATTTAATGTATGCTGTATTTATTGCATTTCTTGAGGTGTTATCTTTTCTTTTTCAGTAAACTAATATACGAAAAAAGAAAGAAATAGACACTAAGAAAACCTTGAAACTATACACAATTGGAGGTTTGTAGATAAGTATTTGTCCAATAATCTTTAAAAAAATAGTATCTTTGCAACTAGAAATAGAACTAATATATATTACTTAATATTTGTATGGATTTGAAATTAAACACTATAGAAGAAGCTATTGCTGATATAAAAGAAGGAAAATTTGTTATTGTTGTGGATGATGAAGACCGTGAGAATGAGGGCGACTTTATTATTGCGGCAGAAAAAGTTACTCCCGAGAAGATAAATTTTATGATGAAAAACGGAAGGGGAGTACTTTGTGCACCAATAACAGAAGACCGTTGTAGAGAATTGAATTTGGAAATGCAAGTTCAAGATAATACATCATTGCTAGGTACACCTTTCACTATTACAGTGGATTTGCTAGGCAATGGATGTACAACAGGCGTTTCCATGTATGATAGAGCTGCCACAATAAAGGCATTAGCCGACCCCAACACAAAGCCGGAAGATTTGGGTCGTCCAGGACACATCAACCCTCTAAGAGCTAGAAATGGTGGTGTGTTAGTGCGTGCAGGACACACTGAAGCTGCTGTAGATTTGGCAAGATTAGCAGGATTGTATCCAGCAGGAGCTTTGATAGAAATTATTAATGAAGACGGAACTATGGCTCGCTTGCCTCAGCTAATGGAAGTTGCAGCTAAGTTTGGTATAAAAATAATAACTATAAAGGATTTAATAGCCTACCGAGTTTATAATGAAACTCTGATACGTAAAGAACAAGAAGTGTTTTTGCCAACAGAATGGGGCAATTTCCAACTTGTGGCTTACACCCAATTAAACAACAATGCAACACACATGGTGCTTAAAAAAGGCGATTGGGAAGAGGGCGAACCTGTGCTAGTAAGAGTACACTCTTCTTGTGCTACTGGCGACATCTTTGGTTCTTGCAAATGTGACTGTGGAACATAACTTCACCAAGCTATGCAAGAAATAGAAAAAGAAGGAAAAGGTCTTGTGGTGTATATGAGTCAAGAAGGAAGAGGCATAGGCTTGATAAACAAGCTCAGAGCTTATCACTTGCAAGAGCAAGGCTATGACACAGTGGAAGCAAACTTGAAATTGGGCTTCAAAGCAGATGAGCGTGATTATGGTATAGGAGCTCAAATCTTGCGAGACCAAAAGGTTACAAAAATGAGACTAATGACTAACAATCCAGTGAAACGCAAGGGATTAGAAGGTTATGGATTGGAAATTATAGATACTGTTCCTATTGTTATAGAACCGAACAAATATAATGAAAAATATTTGAAGACTAAACAAGATAGAATGGGTCATAATTTAGATTTATAAGACGAAAATACTATAGTTTTAGGCTTTAAAGTTTCTTTTTTGGGATTTTATTTGATAGGATAAAGCTGGGTAATAATCAATGATTTAATACTAGCAGAAATAAAAACTAGAAAAAAAATAGCAAGAAAAGTTCAATAACAAAGAAAATATTAGTAATTTTGCAGAGCGTTTTTAATGTTTTTGATGTAGAGAAATATGTTTGGTTTTGAAACGACATTATCGGGTATAGATTTTAAGGTGCGTAAGCTAATAGAGCGTTGTCATGCTACAGAGCGAGAGATGGTGGAAGAGAAACAGAAGAATCAGGAACTATTAAAAACCATAGAAGAACAGAAAGAAACAATAAAATCTTTAGAAGAACAAAATAAAATATTAAAACTACGAAATACACTAGAAGCGACTAAAGGAGATTCGGCGGAAGTGAAGTTGAAGATAAATCAGCTTATAAGAGAGATAGACAGAAGTATAGATTTATTGACTAAGATGTAATGAGATGGATAAATTGTCAGTAACGGTTTGTATATTGGATCGAAAATATAAACTAACTATTGATCGAAAAGATGAGGCTAGTTTGCGAAAAGCAGCGGAGCTGATAGATAGTCAAGCCAAAGAATATGCTAAGGTCTATGGACATCAAGATAATCAAGATTTGTTGTCAATGGTGGCATTAAGCCAAATAACTCAATTGGTTAAGTTGCATGAAGATGCACGATATAAAGATAAGGAACTCATTCAGAAGCTGTCGGAGATAGATGGTATTCTGTCGGAAGAATTAAATAAAACAGTGAAAGAATGTTGCTAATCTTATAAGAAAACCGATAAGTTTTATCGTTTTCTGTTAGAAAGATAAAGGGTCTGCATTCGCCTAGTCAGTTTGTAAACTCAACAAATATATATTTACAAACCGAGTTAAGCTCATGGACGGGGAATGTGTTTCTTGAAATAGAATAAGAAACGTGATACAAGATACGTCCGGCACTCAAAACCTTAAGAGACGGAGTTTACCATAACTCTATTAGGTGTTTGTAGATCTTTTTTTCAAGATTTCCTGAGGTAGCGTAGGTGTTATTTCAAAACAAAATAACAATCGTAATAATATGAACATACTGATAGGAGTAATTATCGGGTTAGTTGTCGGTGGAGGTTTAGGTATATTTATTAAAACTAACATATTGAGAAATAAGCTACTTGCAAAGAGTCAACAAGTGCTAGTTGATGCTGAAGAAAAAGCTGAGGTAATAAAGAAAGACAAAATACTTCAAGCTAAGGAGAAGTATTTACAGCTTAAAAGCGAATACGATAAGCAAGTACAAGAACGTAATTCAAAGCTTACTGCTGCTGAAAATAAGTTGAAACAAAGAGAGCAAGTGTTGGCTCAGAAAGTAGAAGAGTTGCAAAAAAAGAACTCTGAACTAAAGTCTGTTAGTGATAATTTGAATACTCAAATAGAAGTTTTAAATAAGCGTCAGGCTGAGGTTGAAAAACTTTATAAGCAAAGCGTTGAGAAATTGGAACATATAGCATCCATGACTGCTGAGGAAGCTAAAGAAAACTTGGTAGAAATGATAAAGGATGAGGCTAGATCCGAAGCTTCTAACTATGTAATGGATATAGTGGAAGAAGCTAAAATTACAGCTAATGAGCAAGCTAAGAAGATTGTGATACAATCTATTCAACGTACTGCTACTGAAAATGCTATAGAAAATACTGTTTCGGTATTTAACTTGGAAAATGAAGAAGTAAAAGGTAGAATTATCGGTCGTGAAGGTAGAAACATCAGAACTTTAGAATCATTGACTGGTGTGGAAATCATTATAGACGATTCTCCTGATGCTATAATCTTGTCGGGTTTTGACCCAATAAGAAGAGAAATTGCAAGATTGTCTTTACATAAATTGGTAACAGATGGTCGTATACACCCCGCAAGAATAGAAGAGGTAGTATCAAAAACTCGTAAGCAGATAGAACAAGAAATAATAGAAGTAGGAAAACGTACTTGTATAGACTTGGGTATAGTGAATATGAATCACGAGTTGATGCGAATGGTAGGTAGAATGAAATATCGTTCATCTTACGGTCAAAACTTGTTGCAACACTCTCGTGAAGTTGCTAATCTTTCTGCTACAATGGCTGCCGAATTAGGTTTGAATCCAAAGTTGGCAAAACGTGCAGGTTTGTTGCATGATATTGGAAAAGTTCCAGAAAATGAACCAGATTTGCCACACGCTATTTTGGGTATGAAATTGGCTGAAAAGTACAAAGAACGTCCTGAAGTTTGCAACGCTATTGGAGCTCACCACGATGAAATAGAGATGACAAGTTTGATAGCTCCTATTGTTCAAGTTTGTGATGCTATATCTGGTGCTCGTCCAGGTGCAAGACGTGAAGTGGTAGAAGCCTATATTAATCGTTTGA
>JAFZEK010000178.1 GCA_017560705.1 Bacteroidales bacterium
ACAGCCCATCACTCCTATTTTTATTCCTTTCAAGTGACAAGTTTTGGCTTTTATTTTTTGCAGAGCTTCTTGTATATCATACTGAGTACGACCACAAGATGGACAAGATATAAATTCAGCCTTGGAAATCTTACTACCTACAGCTTGCATTATATCCAAAGCAGTATCAGAATCGTCGGCTATTTCATTCATTTTCCCATCTATGAAGCCTTTGGCAAAAATAGCAGCCTCTCTTATTTGATAATCCTCCAAACTAGCATATTTAGGCTCATACATCACTTTATCAGAACATAAATCGAACTGCGTTTTTAGAGTCATTATTTCTTCTTTAGAAGTTTTTCTTCGTGGAAAATAAGATACGATCTGCTTGGCCACAGGAATTTCCGCCACTGGGTCTTCAGTAAGAGACACTCTTATCGTGTCGCCAATACCATCTAAAAGCAAAGCACCTATACCTGCTGCCGATTTTATACGACCTTGTTCAGCATCACCAGCCTCCGTTACGCCCAAATGAATAGGATAATTCATTCCCTCTTCCATCATCTTTTGAATAAAAAGACGAGTAGAAAAAACCATTATCTTTACATTGCTAGCTTTCATAGAGAAAACTAACTTATGATAATCTAAAGACCTACAAATATTTGCAAATTCTATTGCCGATGTAGCCATTCCTAGAGGAGTGTCGCCATAACGGCTTACAATTCTCTCGCTCAACGAACCATGATTCGTACCTATACGCATAGCCGTACCATGTTTTTTGCATATCTCTATCAAAGTATGCATCTTATCCGTTATTTTATCTATCTCTGCACGGTACTCTGCATCTGTGAAATGCACCTTACCGACATTTCTATCCGTATAGTTACCAGGATTTATACGAATTTTTTCCACTATACCTGCAGCCACTTCGGCAGCTTTAGGATTATAGTGAATATCTGCCACCAAAGGAACATTACAATTTCTCTTAAACAGCTCATTTTTGATATTATACAAATTCTCTGCTTCAGGCACTCCCGGTGCAGTTATACGTACTATTTCACAGCCAGCTTCCACTAGTCGCAACGTTTGGTCTACAGTGGCCATGGTGTCCATCGTATCAGTATTGGTCATGGACTGAACCCTTACTGGATATTCCCCTCCTAAGGGTAAATTTCCTATATAAATTGTATTACTCTCGAACATATTTTTCAACTTTAGCTTTCTAAAACGCAA
Source organism: Bacteroidales bacterium (assembly GCA_017560705.1). GTDB lineage: Bacteria > Bacteroidota > Bacteroidia > Bacteroidales > P3 > HGM05376. The sequence goes on from JAFZEK010000178.1 coordinate 1,213, forward strand.
AAAAGCCAACATTATTGTACGAAACTTTATATTATCAATGAATATGTTAGATAATTATTGATTTTTTTAGCGAAAATATATTCCCTTATGTGCATAAAAATTAGTAACTTTGCACACCAAAACACTAATAGAAGAAAAAATAATGGGAGTAGTAGCCAAGGAAAGCATAAAGGGGTCCATTGTGAGCTATTTTGGAGTATTTATAGGCTTCATAACCAGCATGCTCATCGTAGTGCCGCTAGTAGATCCGTCGTCATACGGACTATTGGGCATATTGTGCGATGCTGCCACCTTGCTCGGCAGTCTTGCCATGATGGGGATGAGTGCTTCAGGCATCAAATATTTTCCCTACTTCAAAAATCCCGAAAAAAAACACAACGGTTTTTTCTATTATTTGCTAGTAATTCCACTAGTAGGGATAGCAATATTCTTCACTCTCGCTTTGATACTAAAGTGGCCTATTATCAACTATTTCAGCAAAAACGCAGCCCTTTTTGGCGACTATTTCTATTTCATATTCCCTTGGGCGTTTTTCATTGTGTATCAGAACATCTTTGCCACCTACAGCAATGTACTCATGCGTATTGTTGTGCCTCGCATGGTGCAAGAAGTAATTATCAGAGTGTTCAACATGGCTATTCTTCTACTTTTTGCTTTCAAAATAGTGGACATCAGATGGCTAGTATGCTTGCAAGTGCTAGTTTATGGCATTGCAATGACTATCAATTTCCTATACATCGCCAGAATAGATAAACTGTCGCTGGAACACGACAACAGTTTTATCCCACCTCCTATGCGAAAAGAAATAGCCTCCTACGCTGGCTACACCCTATTGGCATCAGTAGGCACTAGCATTATGCAAAAAGTTGATTCATTCATGATTGCAGGCATGTTGGGACTAGAATTTTCGGGTATTTACAGAATAGCGATGTACATGGGCATAATAAGCGAAATTCCATCACGGTCGCTATATGCAATAGCACAACCCGTAGCCGCCGAAGCCATCAAGAAGAACGACTTCCAGGCACTATCACAGCTACTTAAATCTGTATCTATCAATCTTATGCTCATTAGTTCGGCAATATTTTTGTTGCTATATATTAATGTACACAACATCTTCGACCTCATACCTAACGGCGACAAATACGAAAGCGGAAAATGGGTGATGGTATTAATAGCCTTAGCAGGTGTCATAAACACCACTTTCACTTTCTCGCTCAACATCTTACAGCTTTCAAAGCACTATATATATTACTTACCATTTTTACTGTTTTTGTCGGCACTAGGCATTTCGGGCAACTACTTCCTAATACCCGTTTGGGGCATAAATGGAGCATCGCTTGCCAAAGTGATAACCTACTGTGTCTTCGGGCTGATACTTACCATTTTCGTGTACTACAAACTGCATATTCACCCACTGTCGTGGAATCATGCCAAACTGCTAGGCATAATCCTAGTCATTGTAGTTGTGGACCAACTGCTACCCGTACTTGGAAATCACCTATTTGATGGGCTGTATCGTACTATAATCCTAGCTGTTGGAGGCATATTGGCAGTATACTTCTGCAAAATATCGCCCGACGCTAACAGGATAGCAGACAACCTATTAGCAAAAATACACAAGACCAAAAAATAACCAATAAACAAAAAAATACGCTAGAACGCTTGCTGAACTGAGAAAAAAAACGTACCTTTGCAAACGGTTATTTTGAACAAAACCAAGAACAAAACAGTTCACATAACTAGATAATGAATTATAAAACAGAATAATATAACACTCAACAACAAAAAAAATATAACATGAAAAAAAATATACTGTTACTTGCAGTTGCCATTATGATGGGCATAGCATCGGCTGAAGCTCAGGTAGTAGCCGAACAAAGATTCGTTGTTCCTCAACACAATATAACCAATGCAGCCAATTGCAAGCCCTACAACCACGCTATTTTAGAGTGCATCCATTGGCTTGAAAACGTGTCGCCTAACATATACAAAGGTGAACAAGAAGAAGCTAAAAAATTCCTTACTGTGTGGAGCACACTTAGCGAAGACGTATCTATCGTGATGGACGAAAAAATAGTATCTTTCATGAACTCTTCGCCTGACATGATTATTTACTACATCGGCGGATGGACTAGAAAATCTATACAAACTAAAAACAAACTGTTCAAATCGGACTATGCTTATGCTGGTCTTCAATCGGTTATGAACTACTACAAACGCTACAACAAGCTAGTGAAATACGATGCTAACATCGAAAAATTGATAGAACTAGAAAAAAACGGCGGTTTGCTTATTCAGCTACAAAAAGACATGATAAACTACGATTTTAAGTAGATAAAACCTTATAACACAACACATTCATCCTATAATCAAACACCAGAGATGAACATCGGCAAACTGATACTTTTCCCTGTGGCTATAGGCAACGACGACCTCGGCTACAGCCTACCACCCAACAACTTATCGCTACTAAACACTTGCAAAGTATTTATAGTGGAAGAGGTGCGTACGGCTCGTAGATTCCTGAAAAAAGCGGGATATATCCACAGTATAGACTCCACCGTGTTTCTCACTCTAAATGAACACACTCAGGACAACGAAATATCCGACTACCTAAGTGCCATCAAAGATGGGCAAAACATCGGGTTGCTGTCTGAAGCTGGACTGCCTTGCATTGCCGATCCTGGAGCTAAAATAGTAAAAATGGCTCAAAAGCGGAACATCGAAGTGGTGCCGTTGGTTGGGCCGTCGTCACTGATGCTGTCCCTGATGGCCTCTGGATTTAATGGGCAAAATTTCGCTTTCGTAGGATACCTCCCAATAGACAAAGCCAAACGAATACAACACATTAAAACCCTCGAAACAAGAGTATTCAAAGAAAATCAGACACAGATATTCATTGAAGCTCCATACCGTAACAATCAGCTGTTAGAGACTTTGGCTGCCACTTGCTCGCCAAGCACACTTATATGCGTAGCTTGCGACATCACCCTCAGCACTCAGTACATAAAAACAAAACCCGCCAAAGACTGGAAAAACACAAAAGAAGACTTCCATAAGAGAAATACTGTCTTCCTTATGTACCACGCATAAACCACTTAATTACACAACTTATTATACAGCCAAAAACTGCTAGCCCTCACCTCTTTTTCCCTACAAAAAAAAGAGAGGTGATAATCGTTTTTGGCTGTACACCAAAAATTCGAGAGCACCGACAAAAAAAATTGCTTTGCAAGAGCCACTCAAAAAAGAATCAGCGTGCACACCTTGCAAAGCAATACATCTATAAAAGCAATTATAGCTCTAAGAACTAGACATTTCCAGCGTTTTCAAACTGGCGTTGTTCTTCCTCCAACGACCAAATGCAATAATCTGCTTGTCGCAATATGTAGTGAAACAGCTCCACCTTTTGATTCAAGTCGTTGAGATTCGAAACCTCGTTCATCAATCTATCTATCTTTTCTTTCAATTCTACGTCCATAACTATATATATATTATCCTTTCATTATTAAACAGTTACACCACAACATTTATAATCTTTTTAGGCACGAAAATCACCTTTTTAGGCGTTTTACCATCTAGCCATTTCTGTGCATCGGCGTTTTCCATTATTATAGCTTGCACCTCGTCGGCTTTCAAAGTAAGAGGCAATTCTAGCATAAAACGTGTTTTTCCGTTGAACGACACCGGGTAGTTGAACGCATCCTCTACCAGCACACTTTCGTCGCATTCGGGGAATGTAGCACAATTTACACTGTCAGTGTGGCCTAGCAAATGCCATAGCTCTTCCGCAATGTGCGGTGCAAAAGGCGATATAAGCACTGTAAGTGGCTCTAAAATCTCACGCTTATTGCACTTCATGCTACCCAACTCGTTGGCGCATATCATAAAAGTACTCACCGATGTGTTGAACGAGAAGCGTTCTATGTCGTCTGTGATTTTCTTTATCGTTTGGTGAAGAAGTTTTAGCTCTGGCTTAGTAGCCGCCTCGTCGCTAACTACAAACTCGTTTTTGTCGTTGTGATACAAGCGCCACATCTTGCGTATGAAGCGGAACACGCCCTCTATTCCATTGGTATCCCATGGCTTAGCTTGCTCTATTGGGCCTAAGAACATCTCGTAAAGACGCAACGTGTCGGCACCATATTTCTCTATCAAGTCGTCGGGATTTTGAACGTTGAACATTGATTTCGACATCTTTTCTACTTCCCAACCACACACATATTTACCATCTTCCAACACAAAACGTGCGTCGGCAAACTCTGGTCGCCATGCTTTAAACTTCTCTGTGTCAAGCACATCATTATCCACAATATTTATATCCACGTGTATAGGCATAGTAAAATGCTCCCTACCCTCTATATTCTTGGATACAAATAAATTAGAAGTATAGTCCTTATATTCAGCCACATCGTGGTATTGTGCCATCTTTTCAATGTCTGTCACTCTGTAAACGAAATTCGAGCGACCTTGTATCATACCCTGATTTATAAGCTTTTGGAATGGCTCTTCTTTTACGCTAAGTCCCAAGTCGAATAAGAATTTATTCCAAAAACGGCTGTAAATCAAGTGTCCGCTAGCATGTTCAGCACCCCCCCCATACAAATCCACGTTTTGCCAATAGCCTACCACGTCTTTGTCGAAATAAGCCTTATCATTCTTGGGGTCCATGTATCGCAAGTAATAACCGCTGGAACCAGCAAATCCGGGCATGGTGCTTAGCTCCAATGGAAACACTGTAACATTGTCTATCTTACTTGTTTCCACCACCTTGCCGGCTTTCTCGTCCCAAGCCCACACTGTGGCATGACCTAGTGGTGGCTCGCCTGTTTCGGTAGGCAAAAACTTGTCGATAGCAGGCAATTCTAGTGGCAGCAATGCCTCGTCGATGGGGTAAGGCATACCATCTTTATAGTATATTGGGAACGGCTCGCCCCAATAGCGTTGGCGGCTAAAAATAGCGTCACGCAAGCGGTAGTTCACCTTGCGGTCGCCAATGCCTTTTTCTTCTAACCAATTGATTACCGCACCTATAGCCTCTTTCACCTGCATGCCGTCGATGAAGCCCGAGTTGATGCAAGTGCCTGCTTTGCTGTCCTTGCTCTCGGTCCAAGTGGCAGTATCTTCCGGTTGCTCGCCTGTAGGCACAACTACCTGACGGATAGGCAAGTTGAAGTGTTTTGCAAAAGCAAAGTCGCGGCTGTCATGAGCCGGAACGGCCATAATAGCACCAGTGCCGTAACCCGCTAGCACATAGTCCGATACCCAAATAGGTATACGCTCATTAGTCAGCGGATTGATGGCGTAGGCTCCCGTAAACACGCCCGACACCTTCTTAACCTCCATTTGGCGTTCGCGTTCCGAGCGGTTCTTGGCCCATGTCAAATAAGCTTCCACTTCCGACTTCTGTTCGGCGGTGGTTATGCTCATAATCATTTCATGTTCAGGACATAGCACCATAAAGCTGACACCAAAAATAGTGTCGGGGCGAGTGGTGAAAATCTCAAATTTTTCTTCGCTATTTTCCAAGGCAAAGTACACCGAAGCACCCTCGCTACGTCCTATCCAGTTTCGTTGAATTTCCTTCAAGCTGTCGCTCCAGTCCACGCTATCCAAGCCGTCCAATAGGCGTTGTGCGTAAGCTGTTATCCTCAACGACCACTGTCTCATCAATTTACGTTCCACTGGGTAACCACCTCTCACCGAAAGGCCACCTACAACCTCGTCGTTGGCTAGCACTGTACCCAATTTCGGACACCAATTCACCGGAATATCAGCCAAATACGCCAAGCGATAGTTCATCAGCGTTTGTTGTTTTTCCTTTTCGCTCCATGCGTTCCATTCGTCGGCGGTAAAAGAAAGCTCCTCACTGCATGCAACATTCAGTCCCTCAGTGCCTTGCTTTGCAAAAACGGCTTCTAGCTCAGCTATAGGGCGTGCCTGTTGTGCCTGATGGCAATAGTAGCTACTAAATAGCTGAATGAAAGTCCATTGTGTCCATTTATAGTAGTCGGGGTTGCAAGTGCGAATCTCCCTATCCCAGTCGTAGCAGAACCCGATTTTGTCCAGCTGTTCGCGATAACGAGCAATATTTTGCTCCGTAGTCACTGCAGGGTGTTGCCCCGTTTGGATAGCATACTGCTCTGCCGGCAAGCCGTAGGCATCGTAGCCCATGGGATGCAGCACGTTATAGCCTTTCAATCGCTTGTAGCGCGAAAAAATATCGCTAGCAATATAACCCAGCGGATGACCCACATGCAGTCCTGCTCCCGAGGGATATGGGAACATATCTAGCACATAAAATTTCGGCTTATCCGATTTATTCTCCGTTTTATATGTATTATTATCTCGCCAATAGGCTTGCCATTTAGGCTCAATCTCGATAAAATTATAATCCATAATGCACTATATTATAATATTTTACCCCATACCATCGTTGCCAAAAAGTACAGGCTTTTACTCATTTTTCGGTCTATTTTTTCACAAATAAAATATATGCAAAGGTACGATAAAAATTTGAAACAGAAAAGCATTCGACGCTCAATTTAGTTTTTTTAAGGCTAA
>JAFZEK010000179.1 GCA_017560705.1 Bacteroidales bacterium
AAAACGTAAACCACGCAAAAGTTCTTTTATTTCATAATAACATTTCTTAGAACATGGAATTTTTAGAAGTTGCTTTATGTAATAGGAAAATTCGACGTTTCAGTAGATTCAAAGAATATCTTTTAAACTCTTGAGTGCTTAGGTACATTATTAGAATTATTTCTATTTCTTTTAGACCGATATACTCAATTATTTTTCATCAATTTCACGTTATAAGATATATAAAATATATTTGATTAAATGAAAAATATCTATATTATTTAAATAGATACTTTAATATAAAATCCTTGATTGATTTCTAGCAATTTCTAAAAATTGCTTTGCTAGTGATTTGCGAAATTTTGCTAGAAAGATTTCTACTTTCTTTTGATTGAGCATAGCGGGCTATGCGATTAAAAAGAAATAGAAAGATTTCGGCAAAAAACACAACGTTGCGATTAAGCGAGTAAAGAGCAATGCCTCAGCATTAGCTATTTCGAGCGATAGCAACATCGACGAAGTCAACCACGTAAAAGTTCTTTCTGCAATCAATTCAATTTCCTAGAACGTGGAATTTTTAGAAGTTGCCTTCAATAATTTCGCAACCTAAAAGATACTATTTTCCTAGTAATGAATGTAGGATATTTCCAAATATGAGCCTAGAAAAAGAAAGTTTTCGATAGATAACTACCACAGCTAAGAGGTATGGTGTATAGTATTGAAAATGAGAGGTGAGTAATAGGAATAAATAAAATATATAAAAGAATAGATAGGTAACATGAAAAAAATGATGGAAATAAACATTCTTTATGAACAAATAAGTATGATAATTTCTCTTTTTTTCGTATCTTTGCATGTTGTTACTAAAAACGTAATTGTATTAATTCGTTGTAGTACAATATATTAAACTAAAAGAAATGCAGTTAGAAAACGAAAAAATAATCAAAGTCGACATAGAGTCTCAGATGAAGACTGCGTACATAGACTACGCAATGAGTGTAATAGTATCTAGAGCACTCCCCGACATAAGAGATGGACTAAAACCTGTTCATCGTCGTATACTATTTGCAATGAATGAAATGGGTATGCAATATAATAGTCCTTACAAGAAAAGTGCTCGTATTGTAGGGGAAGTATTAGGAAAGTATCACCCACACGGAGATTCTTCAGTGTACGATGCTATGGTTCGCTTGGCACAGCAATGGAGCATGAGATATATGCTAGTTGATGGTCAAGGAAACTTTGGCTCCATAGATGGAGACTCTGCTGCTGCAATGCGTTATACAGAAGCACGTTTGCAACAAATTTCTAATGAAATACTTGCAGATATAGACAAGGATACTGTAGATTTTCAAAAGAACTTTGATGAATCATTGGATGAACCTACAGTTTTGCCAACAAAAGTGCCTTTACTCCTAATAAATGGAACTAGTGGTATTGCAGTGGGAATGGCTACTAATATGCCACCTCATAACCTTTCTGAAGTAATTGATGGTATACTCCAATATATAGATAATGAAAATATTACTGTTGATGAATTAATGAAGTACATTAAAGCTCCAGATTTTCCCAACGGTGGTATCATATATGGCTATAATGGAGTAAAAGAAGCCTACGAAACAGGCAGAGGTAGGGTAGTATTGAGAGCTGAAACATCTATCGAAACTGATGCTAGAGGCAAAAATGTCATTATTGCTCATGATGTTCCTTATCAAGTGAACAAAGCAGAGATGATTAAGCGTCAGGCAGCCTTAGTAAAAGAAGGAAAGATCGATGGCATAACAAATATACGTGACGAATCCGACAAAAGTGGCATTCGTGTTGTATATGAATTGCGACACGATGTAGTTCCTAATGTTGTATTGAATAAATTATTCCAATATTCGGAATTGCAATCCTCTTTTGGAGTGAACAATATAGCCTTAGTTAAAGGTAGACCTATGTTACTTGGATTGAAAGATATTATTTCCAATTTCGTTGATCATAGGGTAGAAGTTGTTACACGTCGCACTCGTTTTGAATTAGCAGAAGCAGAAAAGCGTGCTCATATTTTAGAAGGTTTGCTTAAAGCTCTTGACATTATAGATGAAATCATAGCTTTAATTAGAGCCTCTCAATCTGTTGAAGAAGCGAGAACTGGCTTGATGGAGAAATATGGATTTACAGATCTTCAAGCTAGAGCAATTGTAGAAATGCGACTAAGACAGTTGGCTGGACTAGAACGCAAAAAACTACAAGATGAATATGATTCATTGATGGCTTTCATCGCACGTTGCAAAGAAATTCTAGAAAATCATTCAGTACTTATGGAAGTAATAAAGACAGAATTGATTGCTATACGTGAAAAATATGGTGATGAGCGTCGTTCTAGAATTGAATATGCAGCATCCAATTTCAGAATCGAAGACACTATCGCAGATGAAGATGTAGTTATTACAATATCGCACCTAGGATATATAAAACGTACACAACTTAATGAGTATAGAACACAAAATAGAGGTGGTTATGGCTCAAAAGGTAGTGCGGTAAGAAATGAAGACTTTGTTGAACACATTTTTACAGCAACAAATCATAACTATTTATTGTTCTTCACAGAGAAAGGTAAGTGTTTCTGGATGCGAGCCTTTGAAATACCTGAAGGTAGCAAAGATGCAAAAGGTCGTACTATTCAAAATTTGATAAACATCGAACCAGACGATAAGGTGAAAGCCTACATAAACTTGAAAACCCTTTCAGAAAAAGAATATTTGGAATCAAACTACATTATATTATGTACAAAGAAAGGTGTTATCAAGAAAACATCGTTGGAAGCATACTCTAGACCACGCCAAAATGGTATTATAGCAATAACCATACGAGAAGGAGATGAATTATTGGAAGCAAAAC
>JAFZEK010000180.1 GCA_017560705.1 Bacteroidales bacterium
AAAAATGCCCGAGCTTATGGAGGGCTTGCTATCCATAAATTTTGGTGTCATTATTGGGCTCTTTTTGTTATATTTCATTTTGGGCTATTTGCTTTATGCCTCGTTGTTTGCAGCTGCTGGTTCTATCACTGAAATTGAATCAGATTCTCAGCAGTTTATTTTGCTGCTCACGGCTCCGCTGCTGATTTGCTTACTGTTGGGGCATGGCATTATCAGTGCTCCAAACGGCTCTTTGGCGGTTTGGCTGTCAATGATTCCATTCACTTCACCTGTAGCTATGATGATTCGCATACCTTTCGGTTTCCCTATTTGGCAGATGTGGTTATCTGTGGCCATCCTCGTTTTGTCCTTTTTACTATCTGCTTGGTTTGCAGGAAAAATTTATAAGACGGGCATATTGATGTATGGAAAGAAAATTAGTCTAAAGCAGTTCTTAAAGTGGGTGAAACAATAAGTCTAATGCTTTGTAAACTAAAATTTTGATTTATAACAATGGTCTATTTAGCTCCTATGCAAGGTCTTACAGAGACTTATTTTAGAAAGGCGTATTATGATACTTTCGGAACGAAAGGAATAGATTGTGCTATAAGTCCATTTATTTCTCTCACTCACGGCACTTTACGCAATGCTAGTAGTAAAATAAAAGATGTATTGCCTGAAAATAATATCGGCTCTTTACCTCTCATTCCTCAGATATTAGGCAATGAAGTAAACGAGTTTATTGAGCTGTGCAACAGACTTTCGGACATTGGGTATACTGAAGTGAATTGGAATTTGGGCTGTCCTGTCAAAAATGTGACAAGGAAAAAAAGAGGTTCGGGTTTACTACCTTATCCGCAGATGATAGATAGCATATTATACCAAGTAGTGCCAAAAATTCCTTGTCAGTTGTCGATTAAAATGCGATTGGGTTATGAATCGGCGGAGGAGATGTCCCATATTGTTCCGATACTGAATGCTTATCCGCTAAAAACTGTGATTGTGCACCCTAGAGTTGGTCTACAGATGTATGATGGAAAGGTTGATATTGAGGCTTTTATCACCTGTTTGGAGACTTTGAAACATAGGGTGATGTACAATGGAGATATATTTTCTGCAGCCGATTTTTTGCATATAAAATCGTTGCTAGGCGAGAGAGTATGTGATTTTATGATTGGCAGGGGTGTCCTCATTAATCCGCTGTTGCCATTTGAGTTAAAGGCTATGCCATTGGACGATCCCAAAAAATGTTATATAGATTTTGTTAAGAATTTATTTGAACGGATAAACAGTAGAGACACAGTTGAAGTATCTAAGCTGCTGAAAACCAAGGAGTATTGGACGTATATGGTGAAATCTTTGAATATTTCTGATGATGAGCGATGTGAGCCTCTTTTGATTCCGACGCTGAAAGATTTTCAATTAGCAATACTTAAAATTTTGGATGACAATCTTTTCCGTCCTTGAGAAGAAACAGTGAGAGTAGTCGGCGGTTAAGCCAACCCTCTCATTTTCTTTATTTCTTCGTATGCTTCGTTAATTTCTCTAAACTGTTTTTCAGCATTCTTTTTCACCTCTTCTCCTAGGCTCTCCACTTTGTCCGGGTGGAATTTCATCGCTAGTCGGCGGTAAGCTTTCTTCACCTCATCATCTGTGGCTGTGTCGTTTATGCCCAGAATGTGATATGGGTTCTTTCTAGTGCTGTAGCTCGTGCCTCTGCTGTAGTTATTGCCCGACGAGGTGTTGCACGAATGGCGTTCGTGGATGGATTTAAAGTCGTAGGATGATATTCGCAAGTGCTGTGCTATTTTTGTCAGTACGGCTTGTTCTTCCATGGTGCATTCATTGTCGGCGGTGGCTAAACCATACAGAAAATCAAAGAGATGCATTCTTGTAATGTAGTTGGTATTCTCCCTTATTTGGCTGCACACTTCGTACACAGAATAGTCTTTTTTCATCAAATCTCTGAGTACCAACAGTAAATCGGCGGCTTGTGCTTCGCCAAAATTTTGTACTAAGAATTTTTTTACATAGTTCAGTTCGGACTTCATTACCTTGCCGTCGGCTTTCATTACCAAGGCTGTAAGCAACAGAAAAGATATTCTTATGTCGTTTGGGGTGGTGTTGTATCCACGGCGTGTGTTATTGATGTCGCCTTGGATGCCAGCTCCGTCTAGCGATTTGCTCGCAGCATCTACAGCACTGCCAACAAAAAATCCTATCACTCCTCCGATGGGACCCATAAATGCCCATCCAAGACCAGATATTATCCATTTTGCCCATTTCATAACTATTTAGTTTTTATTGATTTGTATATTAGATCTTGTATATTTGTGCGTATATTCATTTTAGACAGTTTGCTGTTGGCTGGAGTTGGGTGCACTCTGTTTGAAAGGAAGATGTACACCAGTCCGTGGTCGGGGTCGGCCCATACCATTGTGCCTGTGAAGCCTGTGTGTCCGAAGCTGCTTTGGCTTGCTCGGGGCGATACATGGGTGCTCGCATCGTTGATGAATGGCTTGTCCAAGCCCAACGCTCTGCGGTTTCCGTCTTTAGCATAATGTCTTGTGTTGAAGAGTTTTATCACCTCTTTGGATAGATATTCTGTGCCTTTGTATGTCCCTCCGTCAATGAGCATTTGTAGCACTGCCGCTAGGTCGTTGGCGGTGGCAAAAAGCCCTGCATGACCTGCCACTCCTCCTAGCAAGGCGGAGTTTTCGTCGTGGACGTA
>JAFZEK010000181.1 GCA_017560705.1 Bacteroidales bacterium
AAGCTGAACGATGTGGATGTTGAAATGGACGGTGTGTGGCGTTGTTTGGACCTTGAGGCTGAAAACAAGGTGTATGAACGCATTACTCCTTCTACCAACTTGGATGCTGAACTGCCTGATGACGACGGTGGGGATGAAAATATGAACCCTGGTGGTAACAATAACAATAATGGTGATTTTGTAGGATTAAAAAATGAGTTGAAACTTTTTTTTCTCTCTAATTATCTGAAAAAGAAACTCTTTTTTTTACTTTACTTTTACTTTTTTATTGTTAGCTGTATAAATTTTCTTTTTGCTCTAAAATTTTTATTTTTTGAGGGACTTTGCAATGTGTTTTTTTGTAGAGTCCCTTTTTTTAGTTAGTAGTTAGTGGGTACAAAATTATAACTTGGAAAAAAAATGGTTACTGAGGTTATTGGGGTTACCGTGGTTACCGTGATATAAAAAAGTGTGATTGAGGGTGTGAAAAAGTGATGTTTCTTCTTTTTTTTGATTGGTGTGGAGTATAATAAAAAATAGACTTTGTCGTTTTATAAAGTTTGATATAAGAGTTTTTGGTGTTGGAATTTAATGTAAATAATTGGGATATTGATGAGTAGAAAGACTACGGGATATATATTAGGAATAGTGGCAGCTGCAGTGTATGGGATGAACCCACTTTTTACGTTGCCACTTTATTCTTCGGGAATGAATGCTGATTCGGTGTTGTTTCTTCGTTATCTTATAGCAGTTCCCATTGTGGGTGTTATGGCTTGGTTTAGAGGGCAGCGGTTTAAGGTTTATCCGTCGGAGCGTTTTCCGCTGTTGCGTATGGGTGTTCTGATGGCAGCCACCTCGTGGACGTTGTTCACGAGTTATACTTATATGGATGCCGGTATTGCTTCGAGCATATTGTTTGTGTACCCTCTTATAGTGGCTCTGATAATGAGGGTTGTATTTAAAGAGAAACTGAAAATCATCACTATGTTGTGCTTGCTGATGGCTACTTTTGGCATTGGGCTGCTTTATAAGTCGTCGGATGGTGCTACTCTTAGTTTGGTGGGCACTTTGTTTGTGCTTGCATCGGCTTTGACCTACGCTGTGTACATCGTTGGTGTAAACCAAACGGTGTTAAAGCAAACACCTACACTAACAATCTCGTTTTATGTGATGTGCATATCGGCAGTGATGTTTTTTTGTAAGTTGGGATTTGGAGCACAATTGCAGCTGCCATCGCAGTGGTATTTGTGGGGCAATATATTAGCTTTGTCGGTGTTTACTACCACAATATCATTTGTTTGCACTACATTGGCTATTCAGTATGTAGGTTCTACAGCCACTGCTATTTTGGGAGTGTTGGAACCTGTGACGGCAGTGTTCTTTGGTGTCACCGTTTTTGGAGAAACATTGACTCTGCAAGACGTGTGTGGATTGGTGTTAATCCTTACGGCAGTCACACTTGTGGTAGGTGGTGAAAATGTGTCTACAGTATTGGTAAGATTTAGAAAAATGTTCCCCAAAATGCCACGCAAAAAGGAGTAAAAAAGGTGAAGATAGTAGTAAATTAGGTATTTGTTATTAGCTGATAATCATAGTATTTATAATAAAAGATGATGATATAGTTGGTTATGTGCGAAAAAATAACTATCTTTGTAGATATTTTTGACAATAGAAAAACATATATAATATGATTGCAAAGGAATTATTAAACCCCAAAAGCATTGTAGTGGTTGGAGCATCGGCAGATGTTCAAAAGCCAGGTGGTAAAGTGTTGAAGAACTTGCTAGACAGCAACTTTAAAGGTACAGTTTACGCAGTAAACCCAAAAGAAGACGAAGTACAAGGCGTAAAATGCTACAAGAAAGTAGAAGATTTGCCTCAAGTAGATTGTGCTATTATGGCTATCGCAGCTAAGTTTTGCCCATCTACAGTGGATGTATTAGCAAAAGAAAAAGGTACAAAAGGATACATTATCTTGTCAGCAGGTTTCTCTGAAGAAAATGCTGAAGGTGCTGCTATTGAAAAACATATAGTGGACACAGTGAACAGTGTAGGTGGTACACTAATAGGACCAAACTGTACAGGTTTCTTGAACACTAACTATTGTGGAGCTTTCGATGCACCTATCCCAACTCTTGACCCACACGGTGTTGATTTCATCACCGGTAGTGGTGCTACAGCTGTGTTTATTAAAGAATATGGTATGACCAATGGTCTTACATTCAACAGTGTATGGGCAGTAGGAAACTCAGCTCAAACAGGTATTGAAGACGTGTTGGAACACTTAGACAACACTTTCGACCCCGAAAAGAGCAGCCGTGTGATAATGCTTTATATGGAAAAGATTTCCAACCCTCAAAAGATGTTGAAGCACTCACGCTCTCTTATCAACAAAGGTTGTCGTATAGCAGCTATCAAATCTGGTGGTAGTGCAGCAGGTAGCCGTGCTGCCAGCTCTCACACTGGTGCTTTAGCTACATCCGACGTGGCTGTTGATGCTTTGTTCCGCAAAGCCGGTATTGTTCGTTGTCATAACCGTCAAGAGCTTACTACAGTGTGTGCTATATTTATGCACCCAGAGGTGAAAGGTAAAAACATAGCCGTTATCACCCACGCTGGTGGTCCTGCTGTTATGCTTACCGACGTGCTTTCAAACAACGGTTTGGATGTTCCACAC
>JAFZEK010000022.1 GCA_017560705.1 Bacteroidales bacterium
GAAAAGAATGGTGGCAATAGGAGAAAAGCTGCTAAGGATTTGAGAATAGCTGAGCGTACATTGTATAGAAAACTAAAATCTTACGGGTTGGATTAGATAGTGTGTATATATAATATATAGTATATAAGGTATATAAAAGAAATCCCAATGCAGATAAAAAGAATAGAGGTGAGAGTTCCGTCCTCTAAAAGTTTGAGCAATAGATGGCTTATTCTTAATGAGGTGTTAGGAGGTGTGTTTGAAATAGAGAATCCATCTTCGTCGGATGATACTGCTTTGTTACAAAGTCATTTACACAGTATAAGGACAAACAGTTGCTCCACTTTTGATTGCAAAAATGCAGGTACAGTAGCACGTTTTCTTACTGCATATTTATCTGTAAAACAAGGTAGTTATATCATAACAGGTAGTTCAAGGCTAAAACAACGACCTATAAAACCACTTGTAGAAGCATTGCAGACCTTGGGTGCTGAAATACATTATTTGGAAGAAAAAGACTGCTTGCCTATAAAAATAGTAGGTAAAAACCTGAAAGGCTGTGAGGTAGATGTGTTGGCTGATAAAAGCAGTCAGTTTGTAACAGCGTTAATGCTTATAGCTCCAATGTTGGATAATGGATTGAGAATAAATATACAAGGCGATGTAGTGTCCGAACCTTATATAGCTATGACTGCTAAGGTTTTGAAGCAAGCAGGAATGATAGTTGAATGGACTGATAATGCTATCAAAGTGCTGAAAAATAATGTAAAACCTCAAAGGGTAATTATAGAAGGAGATTGGTCGTCGGGTTCATATTTTTATAATTGGGTACTGCTATCAGATAATGTAGAAGTGGTTATAAAAGGCTTAGCTTTGGGCTGTTCTTTGCAGGGTGATAGTATAGTATCTGAGTTGTATAAGCTGTTAGGGGTTAATACATTGGCTGTAGGGGAGGATAGTGTGTTACTTACTAAAACAGCGTCAGATACAAAGGATTTTACGCATAACTTCAAAACTACACCAGACCTAGTGCCTACCCTGGCAGTAGGTTGTGCTGCAATGGGTATAAATGCTTGTTTTACAGGCTTGGGTAGCTTAGCCTATAAGGAGACCGACCGCATAAAAGCATTAGCTCTAGAGCTTGGAAAAATGAATAAAACAGTGATGTCTACTGCTGATACTTTGATTATTAAATCTGTTCCACAGCTTAGTATAACAGCTCCTGTTTCTACTTATAATGACCATCGTATGGCTATGGCTTTTGCACCTTTAGTGTTGATAAATAAAGGTTTAGAGATGGATGATAAAGCAGTAGTAGAAAAATCTTTCCCCGACTATTGGGAGCAGATAGAACCTTTTCTATGCTGTTGATATATAGATGTTTTTTTTAATTGTGAGAAATAAAAACTGAAATAAATTTGTTGTTGTAGGAATAAATGTGTATTTTTGTGGATTATAAAAAGGCGAGTATTTTGATTAAAATAGTCTTTAAATAGAAGAAATACAATTGTTTAAACGTAGAAAATATAAAATAAATAGAGATGAAAAAGCTAAGTTTAGTAGTGCTTGCAGTGATGATGACAAGCATGGTACATGCTCAATTTAATTTGGGTATAAAAGCAGGAGTGTCGTTGAATAGTTTGTCGTACAACTCAGAACAAGGTATTCAATATGAAACAAATCCAGGTTTTGAATTAGGAGCAATGGCAAGAGTATATTTAGGTGGTAAATTCTATATCCAACCTGAAGTATCTTATTCATTTTCAAAGATAGAGTTAGAAGTAACACCTGAAAACCTAATAGGTGGTACAATGATGGAAGAAAATGAACAAATATTTAAAGAAAGCCAACAAGGAGTAAACATACCAGTGCTTTTTGGTTACAGACTTCTAGACCTAAAGGTGGCAAACTTGCGAGTATTTGCAGGTCCTGAGTTTAAGATAAGTACATCAAAGTTTGATGAGCTTAGAGAGAATGTTGAAAACTTTGATTCTAAAGCATTTGGAGTGTCAGGTTTGGCAGGAATAGGAGTAGATGCTCTTATGTTATCCTTGGATTTGCGTTATGCTTATCCATTTACCAACAACTTTGTTATAGGCGATGAAGCTGCTAACTTCAAAGGTTGGGTAGTGTCTTTAACATGGAAATTATTGTAGAAAAGCTATATATAGTAGGAATACATTATTGATCAAATATTTATAAAGGGAGGCATTCTGCCAGGAATGTCTTCCTTTTTTATTCTAGTATTTATTTATTATACAAAAACATATTAGGCGAACTAAAACGATGAAGATAGGCTTATTTGGCAAAAAATATGATGATGAAATAAAGTATTACTTGCAGCTGTTAGTGGCAACACTAGAGAAGCATGGAGTAGAAATATATGTGTTGGAAAGCTATTATAGGCTCATATTTAGTACTATAACATTTGCACAAGAGCCGAAGCTATTGGCAAGTGAACGTCTGTCCTCTGGCGATGTAGATTATCTTTTTTCCATAGGTGGCGATGGTACTTTGCTAAGCTCTGTAGGAGTAATACAAAATTCAAATATTCCTGTGTTGGGAGTAAATATGGGACATTTAGGGTTTCTTACAAGTGTGAAAGCTAATGATGTAGAAGAATTTGTAGGTGAATTTATGTCTGGTAATTATAGCATAGAAAATCATTCGTTGCTGCATGTGGAAATGATTCAAAATCGAGAGACAACACATAGCTTTGTGATGAATGAGGTGTCTATTCATAGGCAAAATAGCTCATCGATGTTGTCGGCTAATGTGTATATAAATAATGAAATACTAGCTACTTATAACGGCGATGGACTAATAGTGGCTACACCAACAGGGTCTACAGCCTATTCGTTGAGTTGTGGTGGTCCTATTCTTACTCCAGATTCTAATTGCTTTGTTATAACACCTATAGCAGTACATACTCTAACCCTTCGACCTCTTATTATACCCGAAACATCAGTTATAAAAATAGTTACTTGCGATAAAAATCAGCAGATGTATGTCGGTAGAGATAGTCAGATGGAATTAATGTCTAGCGATAGAGAGATAGTGCTGTATAAAGAAAATTTTTCGGTGAAACTTATGCGTATGAAGAATCAAGGGTTTTATAGTGCTATTAGAGAGAAGCTTATGTGGGGAGTAAACTGTGTAAATGGTAGGTGATAAATTCTGTATATAGTTGCCTGTAATAGCTAGTATAGGATAGTTCGCAAACTAATATGGTATAAGGCAATTAGAGTATAGTAAAGATATTATCGGCACACAAAACGGCGAAATTCATGGCGAAAACAAAAGGGGTATGTGTGAGACTTTTATATCCTTATTCCGAAAGAAAAGGTTAGTTGCGTGGTTTTATATTGTTGAGCTAAGTGTTTGACACTAGTGTGTTTTTAATATTTTTCGGAAATTCGGAATCGGAAATAGGGGGGTGTGAGTGTGCTATTATTGTATCCTCTTCATTAGAGTGTGAGTATTTTCATTTAGATTAATAATGACAGCTAAAGAAGATGATGAAAAATGTTGTATTTATTTGAATTATAGAATAATGTCAGAGTTTTTTTTATGTTCTATGTAGTTTTGTAGTCAAAATATAGAAACTACTAGAGGTGTTTCGCCTAAAATTTCTCCGATTATTTCTCCGTATATTATTTTTTTTGAATTATTTTTTGCACTATTTTTAATGAGAAAATAGTGTTTTAGAGCACAAATATTACATTTTTGATGTTTATTTGTGTATATTTTTGATATAGAGATTTATAGGAGAATAAATGTTGAAAAACCTTCAAAATAGGGTAGTAAGGGGTGAAAATAGGTATAGGCTATGAGTTGTATCAGTCAAAAAGTAGTATTAGGAGATGTGTAAAATGTTAGTGTAGGAGATATAAATAGTTGAATAATAGTATAAAAAAAAGAGAAGAAATTTCTTCCTTCTCTTAGTACCCGGGGCCGGGATCGAACCGGCACGAGTGTAACCTCATTGGTTTTTGAGACCAACGCGTCTACCAATTCCGCCACCTGGGCAATTGATTTAAGGCAGTCTTTTGCCTCATTTGCGATTGCAAAATTACAAAGAAAAATCGAACTGACCAAATAAAAAATGATTTTTTTTTCTCAGAATGAAAAAAAAGTAGTAATTTTGCAAAGTCAAAAAAATGATAGAAAATGCAGTTAGATACTAAGGATCAGGTATGTATATTTTCGGGACGTGCTACAGAATCATTAGCGCGCAGAGTAGCCGAGAAATATGGTAATGAATTGGGAAATTCGGTGGTGTTTCAATATGCCGATGGCGAATTTCAACCATCTTTTGAGCAAACAATTCGTGGTAGAAAGGTATTTATTGTGCAAAGCACTATACCTCCGACAGATAACTTGTTTGAATTGCTAATGATGATAGATGCTGCAAAGCGTGCATCAGCATTACAAGTAGTAGCTGTTATACCTTATTATGGTTTTGCTCGTCAAGATCGTAAAGATAAACCACATATTCCACTTACAGCTCGTTTGATAGCAGATATGCTTCAAGCTGCAGGTGTGGATAGAATTATTACTATGGATTTGCACGCAGACCAAATCCAAGGTTTCTTTAAAGTACCTTTGGATCACTTGTTTGGTTCATCGTTGTTTATGCCATACATTCGCTCGTTAGATATTCCTACTGAGGATATTTTATTTGCTTCGCCAGATTTGGGTGGTTCTAGAAGAGCTGGTATGTATGCTAAAACATTGGGCAATAGCTTTGTTATTTGCTACAAGCAAAGAAATAAACCTAACGAAATAGGTATTATGAAGCTTATAGGTGATGTAAAAGACAAACATGTGATTTTGCTAGATGATATTATAGACACTGGCAACACTATGATAAAAGCTGCTCAACTAATAAAAGATAATGGTGCTAAGACTGTTAGAGCTATGATTACTCACCCTGTACTTAGCGGAAATGCTATAGAAAATATAGAAAATTCTTGCTTAGAAGAATTAGTAGTAAGTGATACTATTCCTCTAAAAAGAGAATCTAAAAAGATTCATGTGCTTTCTACAGACTGGTTGTTAGCAGAAGCTATCCGTCGTATTGTAAATTACGAATCTATCAACGATTTGTATGAAACAACAATACATCACAAAGGAATAATAGAAAAATTATAAGAGCTTCAATGTAAGTTTCTTATTCAAATAAATAATAGTTTAATAACTTAAAAAAACAAAGTAAAATAAGATGAAAATAGTATCGATGAGTGGTTCTCTAAGAGAGAACGTAGGGAAAAAGGATGCTAAAGCATTGCGTCGTCAAGATCGCGTACCATGTGTTATGTACGGTAAAGGTGAACAAGTAATGTTCTCTGTTCCACAACCAGAATTCAAACCTCTTGTTTTCACTCCAGATGCAAGTTATGTAGAATTGACTATCGATGGTCAAAAAAGAATGGCTATGTTAAAAGACATAGAATACCATCCTGTAACTGAAAACATCATGCACGCAGACTTCTATGAGTTGAGTGATGATAAACCTATCGTAATGTCTATTCCTGTATACTTGACTGGTTCTTCAGTTGGTGTTATGAAAGGTGGAAAAGCTGTTTTGAAAATCAAAAGAATGAAAGTTAAAGCTTTACCTGCTAACATGCCTGAAAAAATAGTTTTGGACATAACTAAATTAGACCTTCTTCAAGGTATAAAGGTACAAGAAGTTGAAACTAACAACTATGACTTGTTGGACGTAAAGAGCAGTGTTGTTGTTTACATTAAGTCTACAAGAGCTGCTGCCGCTGCTGCTGAAGCTAAATAATTTTTATAAGCTAATAAGCTGTATATAAACTGAAAAAGAGTCATCCCATTTTGTGGCTGGCTCTTTTTTATTGGTGTAAATTTACTGTATTTTTGATAGAAAAAAGAAATGAAGTATAAACATATATTGTTTGACCTAGACAGGACATTGTGGGATTTTCAGGCTAATAGTTTTCAAACCTTTCAAGAGATGTTTGAACATTTTGAGCTTGAAAAGCGTTGTAATGTCGATTTTGATGGTTTTTATTTGAAATACAAAGAGATAAATGCTGTATTGTGGGATATGTATAGGCAAGGTACATTGAGTAAAGAGTTGCTTTATGTGAGGCGTTTTTCTATTACTTTGGAGTACTTTGGGCTGAAAGATACTGCTGATTTATCAAGACGTTTGGGCGATTTTTATGTGCTTGAAGGTCCTAAAAAAACTGCTTTGTTGCCTGGTGCTAAAGAGTTATTAGACAGCTTGAAAAGAAAAGGTTATCCTTTGTATATAGTGTCTAATGGATTTAAAGAGGTGCAGAGCTTGAAAGTAAAAACATCGGGTATAGATATGTTTTTTGATAAGGTTTTTCTGTCGGAGGATATAGGTTATCAAAAGCCAAATAGAAAAATATTTGATGAGGTGCTAAGACAATTGGAAGCACAGCCTTGTGATTGTGTGATGATAGGTGATGACTTTGCTGTGGATATAGTAGGAGCTAAGAATGCAGGTATAGACCAAGTGTATTTTAACCCTAACGGAGTAAAGGCTTCATTTGAACCTACCTACGAGGTTCAGAGTCTTATGCAGATAGATGCTTTGTTGTAGGAGTATTATTCAGCATGTTTCGACCTTTTTTTGTGAGTTAGGAATAGTAAAGCTGTAAAGGATATTCTATGCTTATAAAGCGTTGATAAATAGTAAAGAAAAGATTTTTTTTCAGAAAAGTGCTTATATATGAGAAAAAATAGGTATCTTTGCAGACGGTTTGTGTGGAAATAAAAAACCTTAGTAGGCTCTGTGGTGTGTTGTAATAGAAATGTTTACAACAAAGGAATGGAATTTTGAAGATAGAGTACAGCGAGCATATAAAATAGGTAGTAGCACAAGCTGAATAACAAGCAAAATAGAAAGATAATAATAAAGACATATAAAGGCTTGAATGTTTTGATTTATAGCTTTTTGAGTCAAGTAAATAAAAACAAAAAAAACAATATAAATTATGGCAAACTATCGTATAGAAAGCGATTTATTGGGACCACGCGAAGTTCCTGCTGAAGCTCTTTATGGAGTACAAACATTACGTGGTATGGAAAACTTCCATATCAGTGGAGCAAAATTAAGTGACTATCCAAGTTTTATTAAAGGTTTAGCTATCACAAAGAAAGCTGCTGCTATAGCTAACGAAAAAGTTGGAATGGTAACTAAAGAACAATGCGATGCTATCGTAAAGGCTTGTGATGAATTATTAGAAGGTAAACATCATGAACACTTCCCA
>JAFZEK010000182.1 GCA_017560705.1 Bacteroidales bacterium
AAAAAAGCTTTTCATTGTTTTTTATATTGATACTATTACTTGATAATGAAAAATATAAATTAATACTATAACATTTTTTGGTCATAAATAAAAAAATGATGTAACTTTGCAAACTGAATTTGCGATGCGTAGGAGCAAAAAATATAGAAAAATTGGATATGAATAGAAACAACTATTGCATAATAATGGCAGGTGGAGTAGGTGGGCGATTTTGGCCAATGAGCACACCTTCTTGTCCTAAACAGTTTTTGGATTTATTGGGTACGGGAGAGACAATGTTGCAAACAACGGTGAAACGTTTTGAGCAAGTGTGTCCTCAAGAAAATATTTTTGTGGTGACTGGTATACAATATAAGAATCTTGTGAAAGAACAAATACCATATTTACAAGATTATCAGATTGTATGTGAACCATCTCGCAGAAACACTGCTCCATGTATAGCTTATGCAGGTGTTACTATAAAACAAATAAATCCACAAGCTAATATAATAGTAAGTCCATCGGACCATGCTATTTTTGATACAGAAAAGTTTACAAGATTGATGAAAGAAGGGCTTTCAGTATCAGCAGAGCATGATTGGATAATAACGTTTGGTATAGAACCTACTAGTCCAAATACTAAGTATGGTTATATCCAATTTAATGAAAATTCTTCGCTTCCAACAGGTTGTAATTTACACAAAGTTATAACATTTACGGAGAAGCCACCCTTTGATATGGCACAACAGTTCATTAGAAGTGGTGATTTTTTATGGAACTCTGGTATATTTATTTGGAATATAAAAACAATGGAAGAATCGTTTAATAAGTATCTTCCAGATGTGTATGAAGCATTTAACTCTGTAACTCTTGCAACGCCATATTCTACTATAGAGAATATATATTCGTTGTCTCAATCTATCTCTATAGATTATGGAGTTATAGAAAAAGCATCAAATGTGCATGTTATGATAGCCGACTTTGGATGGTCGGACGTTGAGACATGGGCATCACTTTATGAGACTAGAAATAAGGATATTTATGGCAATGCTATTTC
The DNA here is from genome assembly GCA_017560705.1 of Bacteroidales bacterium. Classification (GTDB taxonomy): domain Bacteria; phylum Bacteroidota; class Bacteroidia; order Bacteroidales; family P3; genus HGM05376. The sequence goes on from JAFZEK010000182.1 coordinate 1,037, forward strand.
AGGAGACAATGTTGTAACCTATGATGTTAAGAACTCAGTGATTCATGTACCTAAGAATAAAAAGGTTATATTGCAAGGATTGGAAAACTATATAGTTGCAGAGTCAGATGGTGTACTAATGATTTGTAATAGAAATTCTGAACATAGGATATTCAAGTTTGCTAGTGATATGGAGATGAAAAGTAAAAATAATAAATAAAAATAATATGGATAAGAGATTTGAGATAGCCTCTTTACTAAAAGGAAATACAGAAAGTCTTATTGATACAACCATAAACATAAAGGGTTGGGTAAGAACAAAACGAGGCAACAAGAATGTAGCGTTTATTGCCGTAAATGATGGTAGTATAGTTCATAATATACAAGTAGTGGTAGACTTGGCAAACTTTGATGAAGAGCTTTTGAAAAAGATTACCACAGGTGCTTGTATTTCTGTAGATGGAAAGTTGGTAAAATCCATGGGACAAGGTCAAAGTGTAGAAATACAAGCCGAAAAAATAGTTCTATATGGTGAAGCTTCGCCAGAAGATTATCCTTTGCAAAAGAAAGGACATTCATTGGAATTTTTGAGAGAGATAGCTTATTTGCGTCCTCGGACTAATACATTTGGAGCTATTTTCCGTTTGCGTCATGCTATGGCTTTTGCTATTCATAAATATTTCAATGACCATGGTTTCTTTTATTTGCATACACCTCTTATTACCGCATCAGATTGTGAAGGTGCAGGAGAAATGTTTCAAGTAACAACTATGGATTTGAATAATATTCCAAGAACAGAAGAAGGTAATATTGATTATCAAAAGGATTTTTTTGGAAAACAAACAAGTCTTACAGTTTCAGGACAGTTAGAAGGTGAACTTGGTGCATTGTCTTTAGGAAAGATTTATACATTTGGACCTACTTTCAGAGCTGAAAATTCTAATACTCCTCGTCATTTGGCAGAGTTTTGGATGATAGAACCTGAAGTGGCTTTCAATGAATTGGAAGATAATATGAATTTAGCAGAAGACTTTCTAAAGTATCTGATAAAATATGCTTTGGATAATTGTATGGACGACCTTCAGTTCTTGAATAGTATGTGGGATAAAGAATTATTGGAACGTTTGAATTTTGTATTGAATAATTCTTTTGTACGTTTGAAATACACCGAAGCAATAGATATTTTGTTGCAAGCTAAGAAAAAATTTGAATTTCCAGTGGCATGGGGTGTAGATTTACAGTCAGAACATGAGCGTTATCTTGTGGAAGAACATTTCAAATGTCCTGTTATTTTGACAGATTATCCAAAAGACATTAAAGCGTTTTATATGAAACAAAATGACGATGGTAAAACAGTAAGAGCCATGGATGTTTTGTTCCCCAAAATAGGTGAAATTATTGGAGGTTCTCAACGTGAGGAAGATTATAATAAACTACTTACACGTATAGAAGAATTAGGAATACCACAAAAAGATATGTGGTGGTATTTGGATACACGCCGTTGGGGTAGTGCACCTCATAGTGGTTTTGGTTTGGGATTTGAACGTTTGTTGTTGTTCATTACAGGTATGTCTAATATCAGAGACGTTATTCCATTCCCACGCACTCCTGGTAATGCAGAGTTTTAATAAGATATAGTTTTGGAAATTGTTCTTTGAGGTTTTGTTTTTGCTCTATAGTATTAGAGTTTAAGACACTTCAAAGAAAATATAAAGGGCAACTTCTAAAAAGTAACTGATGAAATTATTTTATTAGATACTAAAAAAATGAATTATACTCATAGTATGTGGAGTTTTAGAAGTTGCCTTTATTATCTTGCAAAACTATTGTAGAATTTATTTTTTGTTGATTGATTGCAGAAATCAAATAAAATTCGTAATTTTGAAGTCTAACTTTATAAAGTAACATTGATGGAAAACTACATAGTATCAGCACGTAAGTATCGTCCTGCAACATTCGAAACAGTCGTAGGACAATCACATATAACTACAACATTAAAGAATGCAATAAAAAATGGGCAATTGGCTCAAGCATTTTTGTTTTGCGGTCCTAGAGGTGTTGGTAAAACAACGTGTGCTCGTATTCTAGCAAAAGCTATTAATTGTGAAAATCTTACTGATACCATTGAAGCTTGTAATGAATGTGAATCTTGTCGTTCCTTCAATGAAGCTACGTCAATGAATATTTTTGAGTTAGATGCTGCTTCGAACAATTCGGTTGATGATATTAGGCGATTGGTAGAACAAGTCCGTATTCCACCACAAACTGGCCAATACAAAGTATATATTATAGATGAGGTTCACATGTTGTCTACAAGTGCGTTCAATGCTTTTTTGAAAACATTGGAAGAGCCTCCTGCATACGCTAAG
>JAFZEK010000183.1 GCA_017560705.1 Bacteroidales bacterium
CTACTTACGGCGACCGCACTCATTCATCTTTTGGCAATGCTGAGCAAGATTTGTTGATGGCTACATTGGATACATGTACTAAGAAAAAAGGAAAATTAATTATTCCGTCGTTTTCCATAGGTAGAGCTCAAGAAATAATATATGCATTCAACAATTTGAGAAACAAGAATCTATTGCCGGACATAGATGTTTTTGTGGACAGCCCATTAAGTGTGTCGGCAACAAATATAATGCGTCTGCATCCTGAATGCTTCAACGATGAGATTGTGGAAGTAATGAAAGATGACCCAGACCCATTTGGTTTCGACAAATTGCAATATGTTCAATCGATAGAAGCATCAAAATCTTTGAACATGAGGAACAAGACTTGTATCATAATTTCGGCATCGGGCATGATGGAAGCAGGTAGAGTAAAGCATCATTTAGCCAATAGTATAGACAATCCGAAAACCACGGTTTTGTGCGTAGGATATTGTGCTCCTACTACTTTGGGTGCAAAGATTATGAGGGGCGACAAAAAGGTTTCTATCTTTGGCCGACCAATAACTGTGAGGGCTGATATTAGAAGCATCGACGCTTACTCTGCTCACGCTGACTATGAAGAAATGATTCAGTACATATCTTGCCAAGAAAAAGACAAGCTGAAGAAGATTTTCCTTGTTCACGGCGAAGAAGAAACTCAAGCTAATTTTAAAGACACGTTGCAAGCTAGAGGTTTTGGCAATGTGGAAATACCTAGCAGATTGGATACGTTTGAATTATAAATATTCGTTCGAAGAATGATTCATTCCATTTTCCTTAGAGGTTTTTCCTTTGGGGAAAATGGAATTTTTCTGTTGTGCTGGGGAAAAGGCTTTATGAGCTACAGAACTATTGTTTTTTTTGAATAAAAAGAGGGATTTAGGAAATCTTTTTGCTGCTATGCCGGAAAGGATATGTCCTAAGTTAAAGATGATAATATGGTAAAGAAACAGAAATATTACGTTGTTTGGAAAGGTAAGAACCCTGGAATATACACTTCTTGGGATGAGTGCAAGGAGCAAATAGAAGGAGTAAAGGACACGAAATATAAATCGTTCGAATCTCTAGGAGAAGCCGAAAGTGCTTTTAAAGAGGGCTATAAGGGTTATTTAGGAGCTGCATGTGTTGCCAAAATACAGTGTGCAACTTCACAAGAAATAATAATGGATAGTTTGGCTGTAGACGCAGCATGTTCGGGCAATCCTGGAGTTATGGAATATCAGGGTGTTAGAACTTTCGACAAAGAGCGTGTATTTCACAAGAAATTTCAGTTGGGGACGAATAATATAGGAGAGTTTTTGGCATTGGTGCATGGGCTCTCTTACATGAAAAAGCATGGGTTTACACAACCAATGTATTCCGACTCGGTGAATGCAATATCGTGGGTGAAGCAGAAGAAGTGTAAAACGAAGCTAGAACGCAATGCGAAAACCGAAGAACTTTTTCAGTTTATAGAGCGTGCAGAAGAGTGGTTGAGAACTAACACTTATACTACCCAAATATTAAAATGGGACACTGAACGTTGGGGCGAAATCCCAGCCGATTTTAATAGAAAGAAGTAGTTAAGGTGTTGTGTTTTCAGTTATAAAGTGTTCGATGGCTTTGACGAAAGCGTCAAAGTTGTCGGCATGAACCCAGTGTCCGGCATTTTTTATTTCGGATAGTGTAAAGTTAGTAAAGATTCTTTCTAGTTCTTTTTTACCTTCATCTTTCACGTAGTCCGACTTTTCTCCTTTAATGAGTAGCATAGGAGTGTCGCATTGCAATGGTATATGGATGGGTTTTAGAATTTCGGGATATTGGGTAGTGAGAGTTCCTGTATTCCATTTCCATACTAGAGTTTTATTGTTTCGTTTCAGACCCTTGCATAGCAGCTGAGCAAGGTGTGCATTACCTACTTGTTGAAGAAAATATTCATTAGCTTCGTTGAAAGAAGAAAAACAAGGTAATGGTTTCGATAAGATGCTAACTAAATTCTTCATTTCAGAGTCTTTTTGTTCTTGAGAAGTAATATCTATTACTACAAGTTTTTTGATATTTATTATACTGTTTGCTATTAATTGCAACGCAATTTTTCCGCCATAAGAATGTCCTATCACTATAGGGTTTGTAATCATATTAGAGGCGATGAATTCTTCTATTATGGCAGAAGTGCTTTTGTAATCTAAAGTGTTAGTATGGTATGAGTTTCCGTGGTTTGGCAAGTCTAGGATTATGACTTTATTTTTTATTGAGAGTATGCGAGCAAGAGGCACCCAAATGTCGGAAGAACCAAGGAAACCGTGTAGTATAATTATTGGATTTCCATTACCAAAATCACGAAAAAATAAATCTTTGTTGCACATGTCAAAAATAAATATTAATTTTGCAATCTGTTTTTAGAGTAAACAATATTGTTGCGAAAAAAACGTATATAGTATAAATTTGTTGTTTTAGAATGAAATAGAAATCAAAAAATGTAGTATAAATATAATAGGTCATAATTATGGAATACATTCTAATTATTATTGGAGCGATGTTTGTCAACAATGTAGTGTTGGCACAGTTTTTGGCAGTATGCCCGTTTTTAGGAGTATCTAAGGACGTAAAAAGTTCATTGGGAATGGGTGCGGCAGTGCTATTTGTAATGCTAATAGCGACCCTGGTGACGTATCTTATCCAAACTTACATTTTAAATCCGTATGGATTAGAGTTTCTGCAAACTATTTGTTTTATTTTGGTAATAGCAGGTTTGGTTCAAATGGTAGAGATAGTTCTGAAGAAAATAGCTCCAGCTTTGTACCAAACATTGGGGATATTTTTACCACTTATAACAACCAATTGTGCAGTGTTGGGTGTTGCAATTATGGTAATTCAAAAAGAAATGACTTTATTGCAAGGAATAACATATTCTTGTGGTATAGCATTAGGCTTCACTTTGGCATTGGTAATATTTGCGGGAATACGTGAACAGTTAGAACTAAATAAAGTTCCAAAAGCTATGCAAGGTATACCTGTTGCATTGGTTACTGCTGGAATATTGGCAATGGCATTCATGGGATTTTCAGGATTAGTATAAAAATAGAGTGTAATATTTTACTCAAAAAAGTAGATAAAATAGAGAAATTTCGCAATACTATGTTACGAAATTTCTCTATTTTTTATTCAAAACGGCAAAAAATGTCTTTTGTATATTATTGAAATAGAATGTTATGAAAAAAAATATCATTTTTTTTCTTTTTTTTTGCACGTAAATAGTAAAAATGTAGTACTTTTGCAAAACAAAATCATTAATAGATAACTTATAAAAATCGCAAAGAAATGAAGAAAGTAATGTTTTTATTAGCTGTTGCTGGTATGTTCTCTTTCGCAGCATGTAACAATGCTACAGAAGCTACTGAACAAGTTGCTGAAGAAGCTACTGAACAAGTTGCTGAAGAAGCTACAGAAGAAGTTGTTGCTGATTCTACAGTTGTTGCTGAAGAAGCTACAGAAGAAGTTGTTGCTGAAGAAACTGCTCCAGTTGCTGAATAAGCAAATTAATAGCTTTGGTAAAAGACAAAAAAGAGGGGAGTGTTTTAAATACTCCTCTTTTTTTATACCATTAAGTATCGTTTTCTTAGATTTTTCCTCCTTTTTCTATTCTTTTAAAGCAAGGTGCTTGTGGATAGGGGAAAATACGAGAAATTGAAAATAATGTCCTTTCTCGCGTTTTTTTTGTAGGTATATTGGACTCAGTGGAAAAACTGTGTGGATTTATGCGTATAATTTGCATAGTCTAAATAAAAAGAATTTGACATCGAATACATATCTTAGAATAGTTCTAAATGATTCTTGATGGTTGCAATAAAAAATGTAGAGCTCTTATGAAAAGTTGATAACCAATTCAAAAAAAGCTCTACAAATTGATAAGACTTTTTGTTATAATATATCTCTATAAAGTCTAGATTTATAATGCGGATTTTTATTGAGCAATAGCTACTTTGAATTTCATTTTGTTTGGAATATTGGCGTGATTAAAATCAGAGTCTTCTATTATGAAAGTGATTTCTCCAGCCGATACGTCAAATCGAACATTCTCGTAATAAAAATCTTGAATATTCTCATCGTAATAAGGCAATAAGTAAGGTAGCATATTATCTCTTCCGTCATTGTCTATATAATAAGCGACAATTATTCCATTTTGAATAACTTTTTCAGTTATTTCGGGAGCTGCGAAAGTAGCATAAATGTAGGTCAAGTCAGGATTATCTATCCAATGATTTCTATAGGCATCAATGTAAAAAGACTTTACACTATCCGATTC
>JAFZEK010000184.1 GCA_017560705.1 Bacteroidales bacterium
CAAGTCAATGTTTTTGAAATTTTCTTTTCGTGGCAGATAAAGGCAACTTATGGTGTTTTGGATTTTACCTCTCTTTTGCCGTTCTCGTTGGCTAGCAATATTTATTTCGACACTGTAATGTTGGCAATGTCACTGTTATTAGTGGTTAGTTTTGCCCTTGGCATTAGGCGTAGGTGGAAGTATTACTTTTGGTTTACAGTAGTGGCAATGCTGTGTATAATGGTGCATTCCACTGTGGTTACGGCCAAAGCTGCTGGGCAAAGGGAATGGGTGGTGTATTCTACCAATAGTGGTTGGGCCATGGAAATATTTGATGGAAACACTAGCTACTTGGTTGCTGACAGTCTGCTGTTGGGTAATGACAAGATGGTGAACTATATGGCTGTTAATTGTAGGATATACAACTGTATTAAGCAAACTCATAGCTTTGCCATCACCGATAGCGTAAAAGTAGATGGACTGCTTTACAAAAACGGACCCTTTATGGCTTTTGGCAACAAACGAGTGGCGGTGCTAAGCGGAGACAATAATATTGAACCAATGGCAGAGAAATTGCATCTTACTCATCTTATTCTTAATGGCAAACCAAGAGTGTCAGTGGCAGAATTACAGCAATGTTTGGATTTTGATACCATTGTAATAGCAGCTCGCAATTCTTCGTTTCTCGTGAATAAGTGGATTCAAGAGTGTGAGCTGCTAGGTGTACCATATTATAATATTGAAGAGCAAGGTGCATACGAGGGAAAATATTAGAAGTAGCCTTAAGTGTTGATGTTCTATTATTTTTCGTCGTCGTTGTTCCAATAGCTAGTGTTCTTTATGTTTAGCTCGGTAGGTGAAAATACGGGTTCTTTACCGTCTTTCTTTTGTTTTTCGTAGCTGCGTAGTGTTCGTATAGCTTTTGGAAACAATAGTAATACTGCAAACATATTTATCCAAGCCATCATGCCAACTCCCAAGTCTCCGAATTTCCATGCTAAGGTGGAGGCATTAAACGACCCATATAGAGTGGAAAGCAATAGACATATACGCAAAATCCATAGTCCGGGTTTGGAAGGTTTACCAAAGAGATAAGCCAATCCTGTTTCGGCGTAGTAGTAATAAGCCATAAGAGTGGTGAAAGCAAAGAATAGCAAAGCCAAAGCAATGAAGGTGCTTCCAATGTTAGGCATAACGGTAGATACAGCAGCTTGAGTGTAGGATACGCTAGTCTCGGTAAGGTGCGGAGCGTTTTCTACTATTACTGTTCCGGTGGCTTCGTCTATAACGTTGTACATTCCAGTGGATAGAATCATTACAGCAGTGGCGGTGCAAACCAAAAGGGTGTCGATATATACAGAGAAGGATTGTACAAGTCCTTGTTTTACGGGGTGGCTCACTTTGGCGGCAGCAGCCACTATGGCTCCCGAGCCTTGTCCAGCTTCGTTGGAGTATACACCTCGTTTTACGCCCCACATAATAGTGTTACCCACGATGCCTCCAAAGGCAGCCTCCAATCCAAAGGCACTGCGAAGCATGAGAGAAAATGTTTCGGGTATGCGGTCGTAGTTTACTACTAGCACTATGAGTGCCACTATTACATATATTACAGCCATAACGGGTGCTACCACCTGTGCTACATGGGCTATACGTTTTACTCCGCCAATGATGACTAATCCAAGTAGCAACATCACTCCCAAGCCGACCACGAAGGGCTCTATGCCAAAAGCGTTGTAGAATGCTGTGGCAATGGTGTTGGATTGCACTGTGGGCATAAACAGTCCTACACCGACTACAGAGCATATTGCAAATACAGCTCCTAGCCATTTCCATCCTAGGCCTCTCTTAATGTAATAGGCAGGTCCTCCGCGAAATTCTTCGCCTTGTTTTTCTTTGTATATCTGTGCTAGTGTAGATTCTACAAATGCTGTTCCAGCTCCAAAGAAAGCTATTATCCACATCCACACTATGGCTCCGGGACCGCCAAAGGCTATGGCTGTAGCCACTCCTGCGATGTTGCCTGTGCCTACTCGCCCCGACAACGTCATGGCAAATGCCTGAAAAGAAGAGATGCCTACTCGTTGTTCCTTACTGTCGATAAACAATAGTTTTATCATTTCTTTAAAGTGGCGAACCTGGACAAATCTTGTAAGTATGGAGAAAAACAATCCTGCTGCCAAGCATATAAACACAAATACAGGACTCCATATAATGTTTACTACCGTAGAAACTATATCCTCGAATGTCATGGTTAAAAGCGTATTACAATTGAATAGTACTTGTTTAAAATTTTTGTCTTTGGCTATCTTAAGCCGCAGTTGGTTGTATAAACAACCGAAGAAAGAAAATCGTTCACAGCTTGTAGCTTTTTATATTAGTTTCAAATATGTATTCGTTTGGAAGTTTAACCATATAATTCTTGGAAGTTTTCAAATATTTCTCCATACATGCTTTTCACCCAAATACATACTTTACCCTCATAATGATCTCTAATCCTATCTTCTATACAATACCACGGCCACACTGCACACATTTCTAATCCTATTATTTCTTCTCTATTAGATTTTCGTATTTCATCGGTGTTAGGGTCATATATTTTGTATTGATCAACAAATTTATCCTATATGAACTTTAATGGGAGTATTTTAAATTCTTCTCTTATTTCTATCTTATTAAATACTTTCCAATTAGAACGTTTAAATGTGCTGTCATAAATAGTAATAATAAACAATTTTTTTAGAGTGTTAAATATTCTAGAATCTTCAATCCTAGAAGTATCGTAATAATCAAAAAATACAAGTGATCCAGCATTATTTCCTAATTTTTGAGCATAGGTATAGTATTTATCATCTATGCATATTTCTATTATGGAACCTGTTACAGGCCTTTTCTTTTCTATTAGTTTTGTTAATTTCATAGTTCTTCTTGTTTTTTTTCATGCTGCAAAAGTACGAAAAATAATTTAATGTAACTTCTGAAAATTCCACGTTCTAGGAAATTGAATTGATTGCAGAAAGAACTTTTGCGTTGTTGACTTCGTCGATGTTGCTATCGCTCGAAAGAACTAATTCTTAGGCATTGCTCCTTACTCACTTAATCGCAACGTTTGCGTTTTTTACCGAAATCTTTCTATTTCTTTTTGGGTCGCATAGCCCGCTATGATGGGTCAAAAGAAAGTAGAAATTTTTCTAGTAAAAATTCGCAAATCACTTGCGACGCAATTTTTAGAAGTTGCCTTAAATCAAAATTTTCTAGGTGTTTGGTGTTGTAGTATAAGACTTTAGTTGATGATTTTTGTGCGATTTTTTGAAGAACTACTTGCATATTTCTAGAATTTTTCCGTACTTTGTGCGAAACTTCTGCTTTGTGCTGATGCTTATATTTTGCTGACTATCATCGAAATTAAAACTTGTTGTTGACTTGCGTAGCATAAAGTAATTCATTTAATAGCAAACAGAATTATGAATAAATTCAATACTACTATTATATATGTAGCACTTTTGCTTTGTGGCAAAGTCTATTCGCAAGAGTTTTTGGATACTGCATTGCTTCGTAGGGAAGTGACGTTTATTTCCACCGACGACAAAGGAGGGCGTTATCCCGATAGTCGTGGTAGTAGAGTTGTGGCGGAGTATGTGCTTAGCAGTTTTAAACAGGCAGGCCTTAAACTATTGTGTAACGGTGGCTATCAGCAGTTTTCGTTGGTAGATGGATGGGAGCCCGATTCGGAAAATACTGCTTCTTTTTGTGGCAAGCCATTGAAAGCGTACGCCGATTTTGCTCCTATCAATTATTTCCATACTTTGCAGGCTAGCCTATCGGCAGAAATAGTGTTCGTAGGTTGCGGTAACGACATCGACTGGGAGAAATGCAAAGGTAAATGGGTAATGATTTTGTGCTTGAAAAATCACAATTATAGCACTATAGCCGGTAGAGCTATAAAACATGGGGTAGGAGGTATAATTTTGGTAAGAACCGACCACGCTTTGCCAAAGTATCAATACGCTAATGTCCTAAGAATAAAAACAAAAACAACTACTACTCTAGGCCCTGTGGTAGAAGTGAGTTTAGGTGTGGCTGAGGAAATTTTGAAGCATTCCAATAAAGACCTAAACATAAAGAAACTAGTTGAGGTAGAAAAGAAAAACAACAACAGTGTTATCCCTCTTGGGGCAACTTTTGAAGCTCGCACTAGTTTTAAACCTAAAGAACTCACATGTCGTAATGTTGTGGCAATGCTAGAGGGTTCGGACCCTAAGCTAAAGAATGAATACATAGTGGTGGGTGCACATTATGATCATCTTGGAATACAAAAGTCTTCAACTTCGAGCGACACAACTAAGGTGATATACAACGGTGCCGACGACAATGCTTCGGGTGTAGTGGGATTGGTGGAGCTTGCTAAATACTTTGGAAGTTTGAATGTCAAACCCAAACGCTCTATAGTGTTTGTGGCTTTCGATGCGGAAGAGGAAGGACTTCTTGGTTCGGAAAACTTTTTGACTCAGGATATTGGGATAAATAATAGTCAAATAAAAGCAATGGTGAACTTGGACATGATTGGTCGCTACTCTGCATTGCAAACTCTCAGCATAGTAGGTTGCAACACATCCAAGGAGGGAGAAAAACTAGTGAAAGAACTTGTAAAGAACTCGCCCATAACGGCAAAGATTGCTAGCAACGCAAGTTTGATAACTATGACATCAGATCACCTAAACTTTTACCGGAAAAATATACCAGTGTTTTTGCTAAATACCGGCAGACATGTGGACTATCACAAACCAACCGATACGGCCGAGAAAATAGACACTTACGGAATGAGCCAAATAATAATGATAGCAAAAGAGCTTGTAGACAATTTGGCAAACAGAAAGACTAATCTTATTTTCAAAAGTCTTTAAAAGTTGATTATGTTTGTAGGTATTCTTAGTCTGCGTGTAAGGATTGTAATATTAGGGAGTTAAGGTGTGGGGGTGCCTCCGTAGAGTATCCTTCGATTTTTCATCACGAGGGAAATAAAACTACATCACGAGGAAAATTTATTTACATCGGGATGTAGTAAAAATTACATCGGGATGTAAAAATGACTGCATCGGAGACGGATTTTTTGGAGTAGTCTTTTAATATTTGCAAGAAATGTGTATCTTTGTAAACCGTTTTAAGAGTAATAAATCGTTCTAAATATATAAATAATAGTATTTTAATGTTGCAACACTGCCAAATATTAGCTATAAATTACATAGATTATGTGTACACAATCATCAAAGGTGTAGGCTTTGGTGTTACTTTGTCGTTTATTGCAGGACCGGCGATGTTTGCTCTTATACAAACTAGTTTGACCAACGGTTTCAAGGCAGGAGTGCATTTTGCTATAGGTATTTCGTTGAGCGATATTACAATGGTATTTCTTTCATTACTAGGTTTCTCGTCACTTATGGATAGCCCAAAGTATAAGATTATTATTTCCACAGTGGGCGGTGCGGTGATGATTTTATTTGGGTTATATACCTACATGAAGAAAACAGTAAAGAAAGAATCTATAGATACCACGGTGGAATTTCCCAAAAAGCCTTTCTATGGTGCTTATATGGGCAAAGGTTTTTTGTTCAACATTGCAAATCCTTCGGTGTGGGTGTATTGGCTTATACCTGTGGGCATTGCTTCGGCTTTTCCCGAAAGAGAACAAAGCTATCTATTCATGATTTCTTTGTTGCTGACAATCTTAACTTTCGATGTGCTTAAATGTGCAGTGTCCTACAAACTTAAAACGGTGCTTACGCCAAAGATTATACATATAATAAATAAAATAGTGGGTATTGTGCTTGTGGTAGTGGGTGTATACTTCATAATAAGTGAGTTTATTCCTGCCCCTGTGAAGTTATAATAATTACTCATGCTTATGGCTATTTACGAATGAAATAATAAATAAAATATAGAAATTATGAACATAGCAGACAAGGTATTGAAAAGTATTATTCCTATGTTGTTTTGCATTATGCTTGTAGCATGCGACAAGGAAAACCCAACTGACCAAAAAGAATATTCTGATGAAATGGAGTACGAGTATGTGGCTCCTATAGCATTGAATGCCGACACTAAGGCCATGCTCGATGAATGGTGCATGTATGGTTTTGACTACAGAACTTTTGATAGTATTTTATTGAAAGACGGAGTGTTGGTAATAAAATCACAAGAAGATTTGTACAAGCTATCTCCCGAAATAGCCAACATTATAAACTTGAATGGTAAGATGATGGTGTTTGCTACCTACGGTGTAAGATATGGCATAGCCGAAAAAGAAATGAAACTATATCGCAACTATATGGATAACACATGCGTATGTCGCATATTCCTAAGCCGTGGCAAAAATCTTGGAATGGAATGCGACGCTCCTATAATAACTCTATGCAATATCTATCCTCGCATAGATGCTCCGATAGAGTTGCAAGTGATAGAAAACTAAGAGGCTGTATACGCATTGAAAGAAAGAATATAGGCAACTTCTAAAAATTGCTTTGCAAGTGATTAACAGAATACTGACTTCGTCGATGTTGCTATCGCTCGAAAGAGCTAATGCTTAGGCGTTGCTCTTTACTCTCTTAATCGCAACATTCTTGAGAAGATTTCTACTTTCTTTTGACCTATCATAGCGGGCTATGCGACCCAAAAAGAAATAGAAAGATTCCAAGAAAAATGTA
>JAFZEK010000185.1 GCA_017560705.1 Bacteroidales bacterium
ACTGCACACATAAGCATAGGAGTTCTTCCTAAGGTAGTTAGATAGTTCATGACCGGCAAGAAATTGCCAAAATCGAACTCACGAGCTTTAGGCAATTGTGCAAAGTTGCGATAGTCAAAATCGCAATAATAAATGGATTTTCCATTGAAGGTTGTAAATCTCCATATAGAATCGTAGTCGTGTTTGCGTACCTTTTGTTTTCCTTCTATAACGGGAGATACTTCTTTTCCTTTTTGAGCCATAGTGAAAGAAGGCAGTGCCATCAATACTACAGCAATTATAGCAATTACATTTTTCATCGTTGGTTTATTTATGTTTATGTATAAATGATATTCATTTTTTTGAATAACGGCACTTGTTTTATATTATTGTAGTGGTTCTTCCATTATTCTTCCATTTTCGCAACAAATTACTCTCGACTGGAATTTTTCTACCATAATATAATCGTGAGTAGAAATTAATATTGTAGTGTTCATCGTTTTGTTCACTTCTAAAAGAAGATTCATTATTTCTTCGGACGTTATGGGGTCCAAGTTTCCAGTAGGTTCGTCGGCCAATATTACTTCGGGGTTGTTTGCAATAGCCCTAGCTATGGCCACTCTTTGTCGTTCACCTTCTGATAGATGGTAGATCGGTAGGCTAGCTTTGTCGGCAAGTCCTACTGAGCCAAGAACTTCGATGATGCGGTTGTCTATGTCGCGTTTGTTTTTCCATCCAGTGGCTTTTAGCACAAATTCTAGGTTGGAGTAAATGTCTCTGTCCGTAAGTAAGCGGAAGTCCTGAAACACTATTCCAAGCATTCTGCGTAGCATGGGTATTTGAGATTTTTTTATCTTGGATATGTCAAAATCACAAATCTCGCCACGACCTTCGGATAATGGCAAATCGGCATATAACGCACGCAATAGCGAAGTCTTGCCGGCTCCGCTTTTACCTATCAGGTATACAAATTCTCCTTTGTATATTTGTAGGTTGATGTCTTTTAATAATGCTTCATTTTGATGCTGAATTACAACATCTTCTAATATTATAATAGGTTTTGATTCCATCGCAAAATTTTCTGCAAAGGTACACATTTTTTGTCAAAGATGTACGAAAATATATAAAAGTGAGATAAATAGATGTAAAAAGAATGCACATAGAGGGATGAAATAGGGGGTAAATAGGGGTGGAAAATAGCTCGTAAACAGAAATGTTAACTACTGTATTTCAATTAGTTTGTATTTCAATTCTGACCATCGAAAGAGCGTGAGATATTACTCCAAAAAATAGTAGATATTTTTTTGACATTACGTAATGGCAACTTCTAAAAATTGCTTTGCAAGTGATTTGCGAATTTTTACTAGAAAGATTTCTAGTTTCTTTTGACCCATCATAGCGGGCTATGCGATTGAAAAAGAAATAGAAAGATTTCGGTAAAAAACGCAAAGTACGCAAAAGTTCTTTCTGCAATCAATTCAATTTCCTAGAACGTGGAATTTTTAGAAGTTGCCTAATATATTATATGTAGTTGCCGTTACTAGTTTCGCTATTGATGATAATTTTCATTTGAGCTTCCCGAGTGGGTAAAAAACGGCAGATAATAGCCATTGCTAATGAGACCCGGGTTTCAGTCTCGCCACGGTATACCATAAATGGATTTATACCCGGGTATGAAAAACTAGAGCATATAGGTGCTGTATGAAGATTGGTCATAAACGTTTTTTTCTACTTGTGTATATTCAAAATAAATGCTTATCTTTGCCATTGAAACGCTATTGTAGCGATAATGTTTAATAAACTAAGAAATAGTGAATTATATGGAACAAGAACTGATAGAAAAAGCATGGGAAGACCGCGAATATTTGAAGAATGCCGACGTGGTGGCCGCTATACACCGAGTTGTAGCCCTATTGAATGATGGAAAAATTAGGGTGGCAGAACCCTGTGGTGGCGAGTGGCGAGTGAATGAGTGGGTGAAAAAAGCAGTGCTTCTATACTTTCCTATTTGCGAGATGAAGACCATGGAGGTGGGACCTTTTGAGTTTCACGACAAGATTCCGTTGAAGAAAAATCTTGCAAAGAGTGGAGTCAGAGTTGTTCCACATGGCATAGCACGCTATGGTTCGTTTTTGGCACAAGGCGTGGTTATGATGCCTTCGTATGTGAATATTGGTGCTTATATAGATAGTGGAACGATGGTAGACACATGGGCTACTGTTGGTTCGTGTGCTCAGATAGGTAAAAATGTGCATTTGAGTGGAGGTGTAGGCATCGGTGGAGTGTTGGAACCCGTTCAAGCATCGCCCGTTGTAGTAGAAGACAATTGTTTTATAGGCTCGAGAGCTATCATAGTGGAAGGTGCTCATATAGAACAGGAAGCAGTGATAGGAGCCGGAGTAGTTATAACAGGGTCTACTAAGATTATAGACGTTACAGGTGCAGAACCTATTACATACGTGGGTCGTGTACCGGCACGTTCGGTCGTTATACCGGGTAGCTATACTAAGCAGTTTCCTGCCGGCGAATATCAAGTGCCATGTTCGCTCATAATAGGAAAACGCAAAGAGAGTACCGACCTAAAAACGTCGCTTAATGCTGCCTTAAGAGAAAACAACGTGGCAGTGTAGGGAAGAAAATATTTTAGCTTTTGGAAGAAAGTTTAATATCTTAGTAATAAGATGGATACGTAGTTAGAAAAAGATACTAACTAACTTCTGAGCAAAAATAAATTTTTCATTCTTGAAATACTAAAGAAAAAACCTTACATTTGTAAAAGAAATAGAAAACAGACTAGTAAACTAATTACATTGATTATAAATACTTTAAAGTAAAATCGAAATGAAAAAAGTACATAACTTTAACGCAGGTCCTTGCGTTTTACCAAAAGAAGCTGTTGAAAGTACAATAGCTGCTATCCGTGATTTTGACAACACAGGAATCGGATTGTTAGAAATTTCTCACCGTACTCCAGGTTGGGAAAGAGTAATGGAAGAAACTCGTCAACTATGGCGTGATCTTTTGAACATCCCTGCTGATTACGAAGTATTATTCTTAGGTGGTGGTGCTAGCACTCAATTTATGACAGTTCCAGCTAACTTAATGGAAAAGAAAGCTGCTTACTTGCAAACTGGTGTTTGGGCTAAAAAAGCTGCTAAAGAAGCTAAATTATTCGGTGAAACTGTAATCGTTGCTTCTTCTGAAGACAAAACTTACAGCTACAGTCCTAAAAACTACACTATCCCAACAGATGCTGATTATTTCCACATCACTACTAACAATACTATCTACGGTACTGAAATCAAACACGATATGGATTGCCCTATCATGTTGATTGCTGATATGTCTTCTGACATCATGAGCCGTCCAGTAGACGTA
>JAFZEK010000186.1 GCA_017560705.1 Bacteroidales bacterium
AAAAGAAGAATGTATAAAAGAAGTTGAAAATGGTACTTATAGCAGGTCCTTCATCAAGTGGAAAAACAACATCATGTCGAAGATTAGGGGTGCAGTTGTCTGTTATGGGATTTGATGTTCAACAACTATCGTTGGATGATTATTTTGTGGATAGAGAAAGAACGCCACGTCAGCCAAATGGAGAATATGATTTTGAGGCATTAGAAGCATTAGATATTCCAAAATTGAATGAAGACTTAATGGCATTGTCTGAAGGTGTAGAAGTTAAAATACCTCGTTTTGATTTTATAACAGGAAAAAGGGTTTATACGGGTGATACTTTGAAAATGAAAGAAAATAGTATTTTGATAGTAGAAGGAATACACGCGTTGAATCCAAAACTTACAGAGCAAATACCAAATGAGTGGAAGTATAAAGTGTATGTTTCTGCAATGACTCAAATAGCTATTGATGACCAAAATATTATTCGTAGTAGTGATAATAGATTGATACGTCGTATGGTTCGTGATTATAACTTTAGAGGTTATTCGGCTTTGGAAACTTTGAAGCGTTGGCCTAGTGTAAGAGCCGGAGAACAAAAGCATATATTCCCTTATCAAGAAAATGCCGATGTCATGTTCAATTCTGCATTGATGTATGAATGGGGAATACTTAAAGGATATGCAGAGCCATTGTTGAAAAATGTGCCGGAAAATACTCCGGAATATGCTGAAGCACATCGTTTGTTAGAAATATTAAGTTTGTTTGAGGCTATACCGGAAAAATATATTCCACCAACATCAATTATGAGGGAATTTTTGGGCGAAAGTAGTTTCGTATATTAGTGAGATAGATTTTATAACCATAGTGTTGCAAAAATATCAGTTTAGAATTCAAAGACTTTCTGCTATTCTTTCATAATGTTATAGTGAAGGAAGAGTGGAAAGTTTTGATTTTTTTAATGTTAGTATGTAAACATGAGAGAGTGATTTATGAATACAATAGATAATAAATTTTTGATTTATCGTTCTTCTGCAGGAAGTGGAAAAACATTTACATTGGTTCAGCAATATTTATATTTGGCTTTGAATTCGTTGGAATTTAAAAATATACTAGCAATTACATTTACAAATAAGGCTGCCAATGAAATGAAAACACGAGTGCTGGATGAACTTGCAAAGATAAAGAAGCCTTTTGAGGATAAAGAAAATGGTATGCAAAAAAAACTTTGCGAGAGTTTGGGTTGTGATGTAATTACACTTAGTAAAAAAGCACAGTTGTTGGAAACAAAAATATTACACAATTATAGCGACTTTGCTATTTGCACTATAGATAGTTTTATGCAAAAGATAATACAAACTTTTGCATACGACCTTAATATACCATTGAATTATAAAGTAGTATTAGATAATGACGAAATAAGAAAAAAGGCTATAAATGACTTGTTGAGCACATTGGGTAATGGTGGCGATACACAGCACATAGTTTTGGAATATGCCAGGGAACGATTGAGTGAGGGTAGTAGTTGGAATATCGAAAAGCAGTTGTATTCGTTGTCGGAATATCTATTTCAGGAAGATGCTATGATATATCTAAATAGACTAAAAGATATATCGTTGGGAGATTTTTTGGATATATACAAAAACTTGAAGAGTTGGGAAAAGGATTTGAAAAATAATCTTAAGATTATAGCATCGAATGCTGTTGAAAAAATAGAGTTGGAAAATCTGAATGTGGAAGATTTTCATAATGGAAATAATGGCGGAGTGTATATATTTTTGAAAAAGATTGTAGAGTCGCAAGATAAGCTTGAAATACGTACTGTTGTTCAGAAATTTAAAGATGGAATAGCTATGTATAGCTCATCGGCTAAAAAGGATAGTTCGAAGATTGCTTCTATAGATAAGGTGGCTCCTTTAATAAGGGAAGTTATTGCTAAGGTTGAAGAGGTGAAAAGATCTTTGAATTCGAGTAAACTTATACTTGAAAATTTATATACAGTTGCAGTACTTAATGCATTGTCGGAAAAGATTGTAGATTATCAGAACGAAAATGAAGAATTACATATATCGGAGTTTAATAAGAAAATTTCGGATATTGTACTTAATGAACCTGTGCCTTTTTTATACGAACGTTTAGGAGAGAAATATCAATACTTTTTGATAGATGAATTTCAAGATACTTCAGTTTTACAGTGGCAGAATTTGTTACCATTGTTAGAAAATTCCCTTTCGATGGGTAAGCTTGCTCTCGTGGTTGGTGATGGAAAACAAGCTATATATAGGTTTAGACAAGGTGAAGTTGAGCAGTTTGTAAAGCTTCCGGATGTTTTTATCCCTAAAGGTGGAATGTTGAATACTTCTGAACAAAAAAGTCTTATAGAAGAACGTTCAAGGGTGTTGAAACGAACAAGCGAAGTGCTTAATTTGGATACAAATTATAGAACAGAGGCAAATATAATTGAATTTAATAATGATTTTTTTAGAAGAATTGCAGAAAATAGTGGTAATGAGAAAATTGTTGATATATACTTAGGAGAAGAGTATGTAGAAGCTAAGAGAATAGGAAAAGAAGGAATAGACCCTTTGTTGAAACAGAAAGTGTCGGAAAAAAGACAACAAGAGGTTAAAGGTTATGTATCTATAGAAGTTTTAGATTATTCATCTGCGAAAAAAATAGATGATGTGATAAATGAAAAAATCTTTGATACTATTAAAGATTTAGTAGAGGATAAAGGGTATAATTTTAAAGATATAGCAATATTGGCAGAGAAAAATAAACTGCTTAATAAAATATCAAATTATTTGTCGGGAAAAGAAATATTGGGTGAAAAAGTTTCAATACTATCGAGAGAATCGTTTTTGTTTGTAAACAATAAAGAAATACAGTTTTTAATTTCAATGCTTGGTGTATTGGCTAATCCTTATGATAAATGTGTACAAGTAGCGGTGTTGAATTATTTGTCAGAGAAAAAAAAATTAAAAGAATCTGTCGAAGAGTATTTTTTGGATAAATCAAAGACCAAAACGATATTTTCTTTTTTACAAGATAATGGTTTTTCTATTGCAGCGGATGAATTGAGAGCTCAAACATTGTACGATTGTTGTGAAAGTTTAGTGAGAATATTTTCATTACAAGATAAAAATCC
>JAFZEK010000187.1 GCA_017560705.1 Bacteroidales bacterium
CGTTGCGATTAAGTGAGTAAAGAGCAATGCCCCAGCATTAGCTCTTTCGAGCGATAGCAACATCGACGAAGTCAGTATTCCGTAAATCACTTGCAAAGCAATTTTTAGAAGTAGCCTATAAAAAAAGCGGTTGGTATCCGCAGAACATTACAATGTTCCTTGAATACCAACCGCATGGCTTATTTTGTTTTAACAACTTATTATCTAGCCTTAAGACCAAGTATTTGACGAGCTTCGGCAGAAGAAGCGATGTCTCTACCTAATTCACGAGACAAACGAACTACTTTTTCAACCAACTCACCATTGGATTTAGCAAGTACGCCTTTGGATATGTAAAGGTTATCTTCGAAACCTACACGTACGTTACCACCCATAACAATCGTAGGAGCAGCCAATGTAAAAGCATGACGACCAATACCAGTTGCAGTCCAAGTGGAACCAGCAGGGATAGATTTTACCATCCAGCAAAGGTTGTCAACAGTGGCAGGAGTACATCCGGCAACACCTAATACAAAGTTGAATTGCATAGGATCAGCAGGCACAAGACCCTTGCGAGCCATAGTCAGGATAGTATCCAAATGACCCATTTCGAAACATTCGTATTCAGGTTTTATATTGTTTTCCAACATGCGTTTTCCGAAAGCACGCATCATAGGCATAGTGTTTTCGAACACGTCGTCGCCAAAATTACAAGTACCGCAGTCCAAAGTAGCCATTTCAGGGAATAGCTCAGTAGGTTGCAAACGTTCTTCGGCAGTCATACCCACAGCACCACCCGTAGATGGGATAAGTATAACATCAGGACACACTTTATAGATAGCATCTATACATTCTTTGAAGCGTTCTTTACTTTGAGTTGGAGTACCATCGTCTTCACGAACGTGCAAGTGTACAATTGCAGCACCAGCATCAACAGCCGATTTAGCTTCACGTACTATTTCTTCTACAGTGTAAGGAACAGCAGGATTTTGTTCCTTAGTTACTTCTGCACCACATATTGCAGCTGTAATGATTAATTTTTCCATGTTTCTTTATTCTTTAATTATTCTATATCTTAGCACATTGCGTGGCATAACAAGCAGATTGTCAAAGTTTAAAGCAACACCTACACCCGCTTATCACAGTTCGCCACAATTGCAAAATTACTAATTTATTGCGACTTTCGGAAATAAAATTGACACTTTGTGCAAAGTCTTTCAAATATATACATACTGATTCGTATTTCAGAGTGCTATCGTTGTAGCTTTTCATTGTCGGACACTACCACTTTCATCACTATTTTCCACATTGTTCACACCAACCCCAAAAGGACAATTTTCTACATCCAAAACCATAACAAAAGGGAGAAATAAGCCCTTTGAAATGGCATACGGACACTAAAAATGCAGTAATATTTCATCAGATAAACATTTATTCTTCAACGAAATAAAGAATATTGTTAGTAAAAAAAAGGCAGAAAAGGGATTTGGTATTAAATAAATGAGTAACTTTGAAGTACGAAAACAAGCTGAATATACATCCAAACACTAACAAATGGAACACAACGCAAAGACGGAAAACAAAAAAGCAAAAATAAAAGTTGCTTTATCGGAAAAGGACGATGCACTGCTGTTGCAGTATGCTAAGGAGCGTGGTGTATCCCGTGCTGTTGCAGCCAAACAAATTATACATCATTTCTTTACAGCCAATAAAAACGGAGTTGCAACAGAGTTTGTTCCAAAGAATCAGCTTAGCCTCTTCGATTGTAACTACCAAGTAACCCTTTTTGACATTATAGAAAAAGAGGAAAAGAAGAAAGCCAAGTCCTCAAAAAAAGCTGAAGAATAACCTTCAACTCCTTTTACAAGGAACATTTCTTACTTCCTTTCCACTTGATATTCTACGGAAAAAATCTCTAGATTTTCTAATCGCTCTAAAAGTAGCCTTGCGAAGCAAAACTTTCGTAAATTGCCTCAGCTATAAGCATATCGAAAGTTGTCGTAAACTTAATATTCTCACGATTCCCTTCTACTAGGAATATAGGAATATTCAAAACAGTTTCCACCACCGATGCATCATCTGTGAACATTGGGTCATAGTCCACACTATAGGCTTTCTTCAACACATCTGCAGTAAAGCATTGTGGAGTTTGCACTAGTTTTACAGTATTTCTATCTATAATTGAATTAGTATCACCATCCACAACCCTCACACTTTCACTCGGAGCAACAATAGGAATCACTGCTTTCTTTTCTTCAACGGCTTCAAATACAGCCTTCAAAGTATCGTTAGAAACAAACGGTCTCACTCCATCATGTACAGCTACCACACAATCATCTGGTATAAATTCCAAAGCGTTCTTCACAGAATAAAAGCGCTCACTTCCACCATTCGTAAGAATATAGGGTACATTAAAAGCATATTCATTACAAAGCATATTCCAATAAGATCTATGTGCTTCAGGTATAACCAATACTATAGATATGGACGAATCGTAGTTATGAATACGTTCTAATGTCCGCATAAGCACAGGTTTACCATTAATAGGTAGGAATTGCTTGGGCACATGAGCTTGCATTCTTTTTCCGCTACCCCCTGCAACAACTATAATATATTTCTTCATAGCTCAATAAAAATAAAAACAGAAAAGAATGGCACAAGCACCATTCTTTTCTGTTTAATATTCGTTTTATAAGATTAGCATAGCATCGCCATAAGTAAAGAATTTATATTTTTCTTTTACGGCAGTTTGATATGCTTTCATCATCAAATCGTATCCTACAAATGCTGTAACCATAATAAATAGTGAGGACATTGATGGGTGGAAATTCGTAACCATCATATCGGCTATAGAGAAGTTGTAGGGTGGATAAATAAATTTATTTGTCCATCCAGCATAAGGACGTACTGTACCAGGAGTAGTCACTGCTGTTTCCAACACCTTCATTGAAGTAGTTCCTACCGCACATATTTTCTTTCCATTGGCCTTTGCTGTATTAATCAAATCACAAGCTTCGTCTTCAATGTACATTTCTTCAGAATCCATTCTGTGCTTTGTAAGGTCTTCAACTTCTATGGGCTTAAAGTTTCCTAAGCCAGCATGCAAAGTCACCTCTGCCATTTTTACATCTTTTATTTCTAAGCGTTTCAAAAGCTCTCTACTGAAATGAAGACCAGCAGTTGGGGCAGCTACAGCACCTTCATGCTTTGCATATATCGTTTGATACCTATCAGCATCTTCAGGAGATACATTTCTCACTCTTAGTAATTCTTCAGGTAGCGGAGTATGTCCTAAAGACTTTATTGTAGAAATAAACTCTTCGTGACTTCCATCGAACAAGAAACGCACAGTTCTACCTCTGGATGTTGTATTGTCAATAACTTCGGCAATAAGAGCATCATTGTGACCAAAGTACAATTTATTTCCAATACGAATCTTTCTAGCTGGGTCTACTATAACATCCCACAAACGACTTTCACGATTCAATTCTCTCAAAAGAAAAACAGTAATCTTTGCACCTGTCTTTTCTTTTTCGCCATAAAGCAATGCAGGGAAAACCTTAGTATTGTTCACTACCATCACATCGCCAGTATCTACATAGTCTACCAAATCTTTGAACAACCTATGTTCTATTGAGCCTGTTTTCCTATCCACAACCATCATCCGTGCTTCATCTCTCAACTTTGATGGCTTTTCAGCAAACAAATCTTTTGGCAATGAGTACTTAAAATGAGATAATTTCATAATATATAATACGTATCTATACTTTATTTATCACTAATATTTGAAGAAAGAACACAACCTATGAATATCTTTTCCTTTCAATGGAAACAATAGATGAACACATTTCTGCTCTTCCTTTATCTCCTAATCTGAAACTGAACATCATAGATTCCTTACTTCTAACTGACTTGCAAATATACACCATTTAACATAGCATTGTCAAGTATTTTAACTATAATTCTTCACCGCATTACAACAATACACTATTTGTCAGAATATTTCAAATCAACAAAAAGGATATTTATTTAAGAATAAGCACTAGTTATTCGTTAAATATTCTCGCACATTTTCTATATCTATAGCATCCGCACGAGAAAACTCCCCTATTCTCTCTCTACATAATCTTGACAAATATGCTCCTGATTCTAACGCATAGCCAAAATCTCTTGCTATTGAACGAATATAAGTACCCTTACTACATTCTATACGAAAATCTACTTCAGGTAATTCTATTCTTGTTATATCAAATGTTTTAATTGTTATCTTCTTCGACTTGATTTCTACATCCTGATTGTTTCGTGCATAGTCGAAAGCTCTCTTACCATTTATCTTGACTGCCGAAAAAATTGGAGGCACTTGCTCTATTTCGCCCATAAACTGTTTCGTAACATCACGTATCAATTTTTCCGAAAGATGTTCTGTTGGATAAGTTTTATCCACTGGCTTTTCCATATCAAAGCATGGTGTCGTTGCTCCTAGAACAAATGTTCCTGTGTATTCCTTTTCCGATGCTTGATAAGTTTCTATAGACTTAGTAGCTTTACCAATACAAACTATAAGCAATCCCATTGCCAATGGATCCAATGTTCCAGCATGACCTATCTTTATTTTCTTCAAATCAAAATCATGTCGCAAAATATGCTTTATCTTGTTCACGACCTGAAAAGAAGTCCATTTATATGGCTTATCAATAAGTAATACCTTTCCTTCCTTTAACTCTTCCGCAGTCATAAAAAACTAAAATACAATAGCCAAGATACCCACTAATGCACAGTATATTGCGAAATAAACCAATTTGCATCTCTTAACCAAAGCTATCATTGCCTTACATGCAATACAGCCCGATACAAATGCAGCTAAAAATCCCACAATCATAGCTGTTACTGATATAGTTTCCATTCCACCTACAAATATATCTTTAGCATCTAACAATGCCTCTCCTAAGATGGGTGGAATAACCATTAAAAAGGAAAATTGAGCCAATTGCTCTCTACTGTTGCCTAAAAGAAGACCTGTAGCTATTGTAGTCCCCGACCTTGACAACCCTGGAAGAACAGCAACAGCTTGCGACAATCCTATTATGAACGCATCTTTGCACTTTATGTCGTGTGGCTTCTTAGGCGAAAAATATTGAGAGAAAGTAAGCAACAACGCTGTTGCCAACAAGCATATTCCAACTACAAGCAAATCGCCTTCAAACAAAGCATCCACATAGTCCTTGAAAAATACTCCTACAATGCCTATAGGTATCATAGATATAATAATCATGAATACATAACGTTGCTCCATATTAAAATGCCATCCAAAAAGATTGTTAGTCTTTTCTTGTGCCACTGAAGCACGTATTGGCTTCTTGAATAATCCTTTAAAGATCCATGTAACTTCTTTCCATAGAATAACTATAGTAGATAATACTGTAGCCACGTGAACAAGAACTTCAAAAGTTGTTCCACCTCCATCTACATCAACACCTAATATCTCTTTACCTATCAAAAGATGGCCACTACTACTAACTGGTAAATATTCCGTCAATCCTTGAATAAACCCAAGGATTAGTGCTTCAAACCATTCCATACTAATAAACCTTTAGCTATAAATATTTATTCTTTATTAGATCTTACCATTATGGCAAACACTTCCACTATCAAACCTAAAATAATAAGTATAGGTGCTACATACATACGACGAACGCTAAATATACTTTCATTAAATACATTTGGGTCGTCGGAACCACCACCTATTAAGCACAAATAACCTATAGCCATCAATACTACTCCAGCTAGAAGCAAGATATAGTTTATCTTCTTGAACATAAAGTTATTATTTGTTTCTTCTTGCACGTTATTTTTTGTCTTTTCTATATTTGTTTTCATATTATGCGTGTTTTATATATTAATACAATTGTTCGTCTTTACGATTTAGATAATAAATAATAGATATATAAGTAGACACCGACGAAATGGCAATACCAAACGCCACTATTATACATCCTATCACCATATAAGGCTGCTTGTAATACATAAGCAATTCACTTGCATTTAAATGCTTATAAGCTGCAAACATCAATATTATGAGTGCTATAATAGCAATAAAAGCACCAAACAAACCATACAAGACACTACGCTTCAAGAATGGTGATATTATAAACCAACGTTTTGCTCCTACTAGTTGCATTGTCTTTATAGTATATCGTTTTGAATAGATCGCTATCTTTATAGTATTATTTATCAATACAACAGAAATAAACAATAACAAAGATATGAAGATTATCAATATCCAACCTATATCGGATAACATATCATTCACTTCGTTGATAGTTACTTCTTGATAAACTACTTCTGTTACTATATCATTATTCCTTACATTCGTAACGAAAAGATTTATATTTTCTTGCGTCTGTGTTGATGAGATATTATTGGATTTAAGCTTAACCTCTAACGTCGGAAACAAAGGATTATATCCCAAAAAGTCTACAAAATTATCACCCAACTCTGCCGCAAAGCTCTTTGCTGCTTCATCTTTAGATATATAATTTACAGCCTTTATATAAGGATAATTGTCTTTCTGTTCCAGCTCTTGCTTCAATTCTAATATCTCTTTTTCTGCTACATCTGGCGAAAGCACCACATTGTATATGATATTTTCCTTTATATTTTTTGTATAGCAGTAAGAATGGTAGCCCAACACTAGCAATAATCCTAAAACTAAAAGAACTAAAGCAATGCTTAATATTGTGGACACATAACTTCCCCACAGCTTAACAGATTGACCTTTATTAATTTTACTCATCTTCTATTCTTTTTATTAGTCAGCTTAAAAACGAACTTTGCATTTGCAAAAGTACATCTTTTTTTAGAAATATAAAAACCTTACGCTTCAAAAAAATACAATTAATAGCTCTTACTCTCATCCGACAAAAGGAAAAGCCACCTATCCTTAAAGACAGCTTTTCCCTTGGGATGTATTATTATCTTACCGCTTCAATCTTTCATAATGCAAAAGAAGCACTTTACTTACCATGCCGAACATCATCATTTTTCCGACCACAACGATTTTATTTCATTGTAGCTTTTCTGTCTAAAATATTTTTATTCTTTCCTATTAAGAATAGTTGCAGTGCTGTTGCAAAGTAAGTTACAGAACATCATTAATTAGATGTAAGCATTACGGGCATCACTAGCATAAGAATGTTTTCTTTTACATCTTCTTCATCGTAAACAGGGAACAATATACCTGCACGACTAGGACCTGCCAACTCCATCATAACATTTTCTGTATCTATGTTATTCACCATTTCTATAAGGAATTTAGAGTTGAAGCCTATTTCCATTTCATCACCCTCGTATTCGCAAACTATCTTTTCTCTTGCATCATTAGAGTTTTCAATATCTTCTGCCGAAATCACAAGCTCTTTTTCTGTGCACAACAATCTAACTTGGTGAGTAGACTGATTAGCGAAGATAGATACACGACGCAAACTATTCAAGAAATCTGTACGATTCAACACCAATTTATTTGGATTTTCTTTTGGAATAGCCGCTTCGTAATTAGGATATTTTCCATCTACCAATCTACATACGATAAAGAAATTATCGAACGAGAAAAATACGTTGGTAGAGTTGTATTCCACTGTTACATCCACATCCTCTTTATTGGAAAGAAGTATGTTTTTTACTATGCTAACAGGTTTCTTTGGCAATATAAAACTACTGTTTTCACCTGTTTTTACATCCAATCTGCGATAACGAACAAGCTTATGAGCATCGGTGCCTACAAATGTAATAGATTCCGAGTTCATTTCGCAATAAATACCAGACATTTGCTGACGCATTTCGTCATTGCTTGTTGCAAAATACGTTTTAGATATAGCTGTAACCAAAACCGAAGCAGGAAGCTCTATCTTTGTTGTGTCTTCAGCCTTTTTAAGTACAGGATATGTTTCTGGATTTTGTCCTGCCAAACGATACTTACCTTCTTTAGACACTATGTCTATCATGTAATTATCAGGGTCTACTGAAAAGTTCAATGGCACATCGCTGAATGACTTTAATATATCCAATAATATCTTAGCCGGTACTGCCACTTCGCTGATTCCTTCAACCTTTGCAGTCTCCAACTCCAAACGTACTACCAATGTTGTCTCTAAGTCTGTTGCCTTTATTGTCAATACGTTTTCATTCAATTGAAAATGAAAACAGTTTACAATAGCTACTGTATTATTGTTTGTTATTACGCCACTCAACGCTTGCAAGCTCTTTGCAAAAACCTGGCTATTAATTATAAATCTCATATATAATATTCTTGTTTTTCTCTATGTTTCTACTTATCTACGGGCATGCGAAACCACAATAACCGCATACCTAATATACCTATATATAGTATCTTCTTTGCTCTACAACCATCACCAAGCACCCTTAGCATGTACAAACATAAATACGCACACACCACAGACACTTGATGTCGTCACACAACAAGCAAAGCTACTATTATCTATTTTTCAACAGTTTGAACAAGTAGTTTTTCTACTTATACCAATATTCGTTTCCTAGCTTATCGATATATCCTTTTCTAGCCACTCCGTTTTCATCTCTCACTACAAACTCGTATTTACCGAAGTGCATAATGATTTCATCGTATTTAAAAGGAGTAACAAAAGCACCTTGTATAGTAACGAAAGCCCATTTGTCGCCTTTACGAGCAGCACCAAAAAGAGCCAAGTATCTCAATTCTGTATAATCTATTTCATAGTATACTTCATCGTAAATAATGTTCAATAGTCTTTCACCTTTTTGACCTACCAAGCCCCATTTACCATTCTTGCTCACGCCGTACATACCACCGTTGGATTCGTACATTGCAGCATCATATATCGGTGGGATAATCCATTCATCATTTTCATTCACATATCCCCATTTTCCATTTTCGTCTTCCCCTGCATAAATCATGGGAAACAATTCTTCTTGTGCAAAAACAGATGTGGCTTGGACGAAAAATAAAGCCACAATAAACAACATCTTTCGCATTTTTATCGTTTTTATTTTATATTATTAATCATTTTCTACCGCCATTCTATCCGCATAAATAACTATTTACACGAACATTAGGCTATTCTTTTATCGGTGCCAACGAATAATATATTCGCAGTTTTCGGACTGCAAATATACAACTTTTTTGCCGATAAATAGCACCTATATACAAATAAATTGTAGGTTTATTTTCTTTCTATCGGTCTTTTGCTCATTTTTATAAGCATTACAACCTCCGTTATCATGTACACTACATACATAATACAGAAATAAATGAAAAATGATTTTATGCCTTCTTTCACTTGCGTTATGTACAAAAACAACACAACAATGTGAAGAATTACTTGCACAAAAGAAATCAGCATAAAGATGGAAACAAACTGCTTAGGATTCTTTTTTAGAACTTTATAAGCTGCGTAGCACACTAAACCTGTAAACACAGCAAAATAGATGGCTACCCCAAACCATATTCCCATAAAATACTGACTTTCGCCTACAAGGGCATAAACCGACGTTGCCGCCAAAACAACAGCTGTAACCAACAGCAAATATTTAAATACTTCTTTCATCTTTATATATTTACATTCTACAATTTAATATCTAAAACAAAGGGTCGGGAGCCGACACACTGCCACTCATTATTGCCGAAGCTTCGCGGCACCCACAGTCGCAATAGCTAACATCTGCACACGACACACAACCACTAGGTATATACGCTCTTTTCGCAAAAATGTTCCAATATTTCTCATCAGAAATAACAGGATTGTCAAAAATATGCCCCACTTTCTTCGGCGAGTGATTACATACCCTTATGAAACCCGATGGGTCTACAACAAAAAAATCTTTGGCAGCCGAACATATTGTGGCTATATTCAACCGCTTATATTTACCCTCATCGCCTACAACACACAGGGGCACCTCCGTTCCCATAGTGCCGGTTCGTTCGGAATATTCAAGCACAGCCTCCGTAGTATCCAACATTTGCACTATCTGTTCTCGGTTAAGCATCAGCTCTTCTACATGGCCTAAGCCTCTGCCTCCAGGCAGAAAACGATTCACTAGCACCGAACCTGCTCCGGAAAGCAACCCTATTGCCAACGTTTGAAACAACTCATAATGGTTCAAACTTGTAACCGTAACATTAAGAGTAGTATTTATTCCCATCTTTTGGGCTTCGCCAAACCAATGCAACACGCCTTGAGCATTGTCCACTCCTGTATGCCTAGCAAAGGTTTCTATTCCCGGAAGACTCATGCTTAAATGCACATCATATTTCTTGAAGGCTTCCAAAAACTTCATATCCATCGCCAATCCATTAGATATTAGCACTATCTCCGAATGAGCATTGAAGTTCGTTTTAGCACGAATGTGGTCCAACAACTCCAACAAATGAGGGTAAAGCAACGCTTCGCCTCCCGATATTGTAATATTTTTTACCCCTAACCTATCCAATACTGCTAGGGCTTCTTTCCATTGGGCTAAACCCATCTCCTTGCCTTTGGCATAGCCCTCGCCATCTTTAGAGGGTGCCTCCCAAGGGCATGAACAGAACACACACGAATGATTACACCTATAGGTAAGCTCCAAAACAGCAGCTTCCGGCATTATTATTCTATCTTCAATTCCTTGTCCCATAAACATATCTTTCTCCTTGTTCAGCTATTACACATTTGTTTCTATAACAAGAAACAAAGTGCAAATTTACACATTTATTTTCAATAAATAGCTATCTGTACACAATAAAATGAAAAATAATTGGTTTTTATGTGCAGTTATTTAATAAGTCATTCCATGAAAATAAGTTTCTTTTATACACCAAAGCCTCGTCAATTCAAATATAGTCCTAGATTCTACGATCCCGAACGAGAAAAATTCGAAGAGCTACGAAACAAATACAATCTAGATACTAACTACGAAAAACTTAGCGATGCAACAGCCGATGAGTTAGCTTATTTCAAATCCAAACTTAAGACCTACGACAAAAAGAAAAACAGTTCGGATTTCTCTTGGAGCTTCATCTTCAAAAAGAAAGAAATGCCCACTTTCAACTATAAACCTCGCTTTGCCGAAAACATAACCGAGGAAGAAAAGAACAAGCTAACAGCCGACAACAAAGTCGGATACCAAAAGAAAATCTCATTTCGCCGCCCTATAGCCTACGACTATGAGGACGAAAGTCCTATGGCCGAACCTATACCGTTTAGCAAAGTTATCATCTACGCTATTGTCATTATAATTATGCTATTGTGGATTTTCCTATAAGAAAACACACACACGCAGTGTCGCGTTTTCTTACTCTACAGTACCCTATAAGGGATTATAACAAACGACAATCCAGAAAATGACACTTCTATAGTAAGAAGTATTATTTCCGAAAAACAAATACCTACACTATTATATATATAGGCAACTTCCGAGAATTACGCTCCACAGCTCTCGAAAGTTGCCTTTGCTTTAGCTTCCTATTTCGTTTTCACTATGCGAGTAGAGTAATTATCTATCTTTATGATATATACGCCATCGGAGTAGGTAGAGAGGTCGAACGTGAGCTTAGCGGCTTGTGCTTGCTTGGTTTGTAGCAAGGTGCCGTGGATATTATAGATATGCACTTCTTTGTTCTCATAACCTTGAGGTAGAGTTATTTCTACTATGCCAGTGGTTGGATTAGGATGCACTTCTA
>JAFZEK010000188.1 GCA_017560705.1 Bacteroidales bacterium
ATGCAGTGTCTTTTTTATAGGCAACTTCTAAAAATTGCTTTGCAAGTGATTTGCGGAATTTTCTTGAGAAGATTTCTACTTTCTTTTGACCCATCATAGCGGACTATGCGACCCCAAAAGAAATAGAAAGATTCCAAGAGAAAACGTAAACGTTGCGATTAAGCGAGTAAAGAGCAATGCCTAAGCATTAGCTATTTCGAGCGATAGCAACATCGACGAAGTCAACTACGCAAAAGTGTCAAAGAACACTCTTTTGTTTATCCGAAACGTGAAATTTTTAGAAGTTGTCTATAATCATAATAATGGTGTCATATACTGCAGGCAAAGACAACAATATTATCACCTACTACAAATATAATCTTAAAGAATCACCAATATCAAATATTTTTACTAGTTCCTTATTTTTCTAACAAACCTCTAGTTACATTATACCTAAACAATATCAATTTATTCCCTTTTCGAACATTAGCCGTAACAAAAAACTTACACCACAACACTATAGTGCCGACCCATTTTACCGCTTCACTAAATATACGAGAATAGTACTTTTTCTTGGATATAGCCAAGGTTCTTATTTTTTCACTTTTACCTATAGAATACGTTAGCTTATCGAAATGTTCTTCTGTTAATTTAGAGGCAGGTATAATATGATAAAGTATAGCTCCTGGCAAATAAAAGAATTTTATACCTTGTGCAGTCATCTTATCAAACAAATCTTTTTCTTCTGCACCTATAAGACTTGTTCCTTTTCTTCCTAAATCTACATTAAACAATCCAACTTTATCAAACACTTCCTTACGAAATACTGAATTACAACCAATCGGATATACACCCCTTGGAAAATACTTAGGTTCTTTACCCAAATTTAATTCACCTGTTATTAACTGACGTATATAATGTGAAAACCACTTAGGTTCTTCTGTTTCGTACACAGGTTCTACAGGTCCTCCAGCACCTTTCACATCTGGATGTGTTGCAAAATAATCTGAATAAGTTTTCAAATATGCTTTATTCACTGTAGCATCATCATCTACATAAATAATTATATCTCCTAGTGATTCAGCAATCCCCCTATTTCTAGCATGAGACAAACCCTGTTTTGTTTCCACAAAATATCTAAATGTAATATTTGGATAATCACTAGAAAATCTCATACATTCTTTCTCTGTATTGTCTGTACTATTATTGTTTATCAATACTATCTCATATCTCTCTACCTGAAATTCATTTTCAGCTATGCTTTTCAGCATATTATATACATACTTATCTCTGTTGTAAGTACAAAGGACAACAGAAATATATTGTTTTTTTTGTTCGCCTTTAATCATATTAACTCTATATATAAGGTTCTACAATACATTTTCTAATTTCAAAACCACATAATAAAAGTATGTAATTTTCGTCTTCGAAATTTCTCATTTATTACAGTGTAGGATAAACTTTATGTATAGTATTAGAAATCTTTTCATGCCATTCTACTACACTATTCTTAGCTCGTTCCCAATTCCAACTAGGATTAGGAGTCATATAATCTGGTCCATAACGAAATTCACATATTTCTTCAGCATTAATAGGCACAGGCAACTGCAATGTTTCGAACTGTTCTAATCTACGTTCTTTTATTATTGGAATTTCTAATCTACGTGGTAGTCTTTCATTCACTGACATATTTTCTATCCTCAAAAAGTCGCAACAATACGGATACTCGTTCATTGCTGGATACATCCAAAATATATCAATATGTAATCCTTTATACTCAAAAGTATCTTCTCTACCACATTTACAATCATCTACTGAATAAGTACTTTTCCATACAAAACCAACTTTTTGCAATTCATCTATCATTTTTGGAGTATAATCTTCTATCCACATATACACATCTATATCCTTGTCGTGCTTTATGAAACCATGCTCACGTATAGCTCCCAACATAGAACCAAATGCTAAAGTATAAAAGAAATTATTACTATTCATACATTTATCAAATATTTCTATAGCCTCTACTCCATATTTTTCGTACGCTTCAGCTATTTCCATATTTACTTTTTGTGTAAACTTCTCCCTCATTCCTTTAAAATATTTACCAATAATAACATCCACTATAGGTATACGAGCTATAGATTTTATAATGCGTGTAGTTATTTTCATACTATTTTACATATTATTACATTTCTTTTCTATCTATTTTTATTCAATACCTCTCTTAACTGAGTACTACTTGTTCGTTGTGTATAAGGAAAATACACAATCTCTACACCCTTATCGGCAAAAAGTTCTTCATATCTATTGAAACGTTCAGTTCCTTTATAGTCAGACCCAACAAACAAATAATCATATTTTACTATCCCTTTGAGATACACATCACAATCTTCTTTTTCCGAAACTATCACTTCATCCACATATTTTATATTTTTCACGATGTCCATTCTTTCTTCAAATGGAATAAAAGTTTCTTTACCTTTATGTAATCCATCTTTATGAATACCTACTACTAAATAGTCACAACATTGCTTAGCACGTCTAAGTAAATTTAAATGACCTATGTGAAATAAATCAAAGGTACCACTTAGATACCCCACTTTCAACTGTGGTTTATCATTAAACCTTCCACTTTCCATTTTATAATTGTAACTATGTATACCATATTCTCTAGGTGAAATTTGATAACGTTCTATCACGCCCTTGAACACCTCTTCGTACAAAGGTATAAAAAGAGTATTCCTTGATTCAGCATTGACCAGTATTTCTTTTGCTAATGACAATGTTTCTTCCACATTATTTTGCCCCCCATTAAACTTTGTTCCTTTTATTGATCCTGGAGATACATTAAGTATTCTATTATTAGAGCCAGACATTTCCAACTCTATATTCAAACTTTCAATAAAATTGCACAATGCAGCTTTTGTGGAACTATATAACGCAAATAATGGTGAAGACACTAACCCCGAAATACTACACATAACTGCACATCTAAAGCGTTCGGAGGATTGCAACTTGGAATAATAAAACTTCAATATCTTTATCACCGACACAGTATTTACCTGAAAACTATTACTTATTTCAGCATTCAGTATGGTCTCAAACTTGGTAACTCTCCCAAAACCAGCCGTTATTATTAGCGTATCTATAGACCTACAATTTTCCAAAAAAGAAAAATCATTACTCAATAGATTCACTTGCACATAAGTAACCCTATCGCTACATATTTCAGGCTTTATTCTATCGGCTACTATTACATTATAATCATCGTTCAGCAGCTGCATTGTCAATGCAAGACCTATTCCGTTGCTGCCACCCACTACTAATGCTTGCTTCATCCTTATCTAATACTTAATTAAAACCATCACGAGCTGAACTAATAAACATCTTTCAGCCTCGCATTTTATTATCTAAGAAAGAACTCATTAAAAACACATTGTTCCATCTTTGACCATGCAAAGATACGAATAAAAAATGAACCAACAAAACATAGTTCACACCTAAACCACAATATATGTAAATATCAAGATTTTACCTGTGTTTTTTTTTACAAATAACATCATATTTAAATAGAAATTTCATATTTATCCCAAATCGGTCATTAGAAATATTTGTAAATCGTAAACATAAGGTATACCGTTTATTATATGTGATATTTTCTAATGACGGTCATTAGAAAATATCACATATAAAACACTGATTGATATCTACATACAACACACTCATAATCTTGCATAAATCCTAATGACCGATTTGGGTTTATCTAATAAAAAATATTCCATCCACCTAGCATCCGAGGCTGAAGCCATAAGTCCATTCGATGTATTCAGCGGTAGCTGCATGAGCTTTGATGGATACTCCTACGTATTGACTATTATCCTTGCCTAGATAGTAGAACAGTCCGGCACGTTCGTATATGGGCAACTTCTGATATTCGCCATGCCATAGGTATCCGCCCAAGGCCACTCTAAGGGCAAAGTCGGCTAGTCGGCACTCAAAAGTGGCCGCAAGCCCGCTACTGAAATTCTCCAATAGCAAGCCCTTCGATGAGCTCGACGTAATATTGGTGCCGTTATACATAAAGTCGCACGACAGACCGTAAGAAAAACACGGATGAAAATTCCTAGAATAAGCCACTGCCAAGCACGCCCCTGGATAATACTGCGAGTCGTATTTGGACTGACTAAGGGCTGGCGACAACGATACATTTATACAATTCTTGTATGGAACAAATTTATCCACAGGCACCACATTGTAATTATATCCTTGCAAGTAATACTCTCCCCCCATTTCTAGTTGCACAAAATTCAAACCCTTGTTGGGCCTCACTAATTGCCCGTTGGACGAATGACTAAACTTCACAGCTGTCCACAATGCAAAATGTTTCGACAAAAAATAATTAAACTGACCTCCTATGTTTATCAACGCATTGACATGAGAACCAATATATGAGTTGTGAGGATTAAACGTAGTATGATGCGTTTTGGTCAAGTAGGACAAGCCCAAAGCCATGTAAACATCCACCGACATACGTTCCGCCTTATACACCGACGGGCGAAAAAACAGCAAAGCACCAAACCTATTGCCTGTTATAGAATTATCAATATAATCGAATGAAAATTCTAGACCCATCGATGGATTCTTCCAAAAATACTCCCAATATTCATTTCCCGAACAAGTATTGCCCACATAGAAAGAAAGACCGCACGATGGTGAATTTATATAATTTCTAGCCTCGGCATTATTACACAAAACATGGCCCAACATTGCATTACTACCTACAAAAACATTTTGACACTCTACACTCTGCACTACAAAAAGAAATGACACTAATAACACTTGCCTACAATTTCGCAATAGATAATTCATATTATTCTGTTTTATGATTTAGATGTTTATTACATAATTTCTCACATACCATTAGCAACATTTTTCAAGGAAAACCAACACTACCACCTTTGCACAAATATACAACTGCACTAGCTATTTGTTTTTCACACGTTG
>JAFZEK010000023.1 GCA_017560705.1 Bacteroidales bacterium
CACTGAAAACTCTGCAACCATTAATATACCACAGTTTGATGCCGATTCGGCTTACAGATATGTGGAAGAACAGCTAGCCTTCGGACCTCGTGTTCCCGGAACTAAAGAACACAAGCAATGTGCCGAATACCTAATAACAAAAATGAAGCAATGGACAGACACCGTTTATATCCAACACTTCAACACAACCCTTTGGGACGGAAGCACCACCAAAGGAACCAACATAATATCCTCCATTGACCCCGACAACGAAAACCGAATAGTTCTTGCAGCTCATTGGGATTCCCGAGCCTATGCCGACCACGATGCCGACCCAAACAACCACCACAAACCCATATTAGGTGCCAACGATGGTGCTAGCGGTGTCGCTACCCTTATGGAAATGGCTAGAGCCATGAAAACAGAAAAACCAAACATTGGCATTGACATAATATTTTTCGACGTGGAAGACCAAGGAATACCGGAATTTGCCGACTCATACAAAGACAACACATGGTGCCTTGGATCTCAATATTGGGCTGCCAATCCTCACAAGCTATTTTATCGTGCCAAATACGGAATACTTTTGGATATGGTGGGCTCAATAAATCCTCGATACACAAAAGAAGAAGTATCTAGAATGTTCGCTCCTGGATTGACCGAAAAAATATGGAACACCGCTAAGCAACTCGGATATGCCAATACTTTCATAAACGAAAACACCAATGCCATATTGGACGACCACCTTTATGTAAACCAAATAGCAAAAATACCTATGGTGGACATCGTGCAAAACCAAATAGGAACAAGTTTTTTCGAACATTGGCACACTACTAACGACAACATCAACGCAATAGATAAAAACTCTTTGAAACAAGTAGCACACGTTGTACTAACAATTATCTATTCCGAAACAAAATGAAGAACATAATAAAAAAACAAACATCTAAAATAATCCTTTTCATTGCCGGCCTTTTCATACTAGCTAGCTGTGGAAAAGAAAATAAAATACCTATGGGATACGTGAATTTCACCATAGAACCCAATTCATCAATGTATTCCAACCTTAACAACGTAGGGGGCTATGAATATTTCATAGGTGGATACAAAGGTGTACTCGTTTTTCGCACCGGTATCAACGATTTTGTGGCTTTTGAGCGTGCATGTCCTTTCGACCACGAAGTAGCTGTAGAAGTAAACAAAAACAATAGCAACATAATTGAATTCCCTCAATGTGGCTCGCAATACATATACATATACGGCGATATTATAAAAGGACCCGCAACAACACCTCTAAGACAATACAACACATCCTACAACGGAACGTATCTACACATCTTTAATTAGACCCTCACATAAAACTCCTAGGTTTCAACCTAAGCATATTGATTGAAGCCTAGGATATATTTTCTCTCTCACTCACCTATCTACAACCACCAAAAAACGCAACATTTCTTTCAATATCTAACCAATAACTGCTCACTAAAAATGTAATGTAGTAATGTAATGGCAACTTCTAAAAATTCCACGCTTCGGATAAACCAAAGAATGTTCTTTAAAACTTTTGCGTGCTTTACGTTTTTTTCTTGAAATCTTTCTATTTCTTTTGGGGTCG
>JAFZEK010000189.1 GCA_017560705.1 Bacteroidales bacterium
GATAGACTGTCGTTTTGCCGAATGGATGATGTATGAACCAAGAGGAGAAGACGATACTACTACACATGAATTCCCCTCTTCATGTATTGTGATAATTATTGAGAATGACACAATAGATATGCCTTTGGAAGATTCCATTTCCTCAACCGATTTAAACGAGAATGATTCTATAAGAATATCATATAATGTTTATCGTGATAAAGTAGGTTATATGGGGCGACCTTCTCCATATATACTTGTAACTAAATTAGAACAAATAATGTAATGATAGTAACTAAATCCGAAATGATTATGAAGTCCTTTTAGGAAAATTCTAAAAATTCTACGAATCACTTACAAATCAATTCTTAGAAGTTGCCTAAAATATATTGTAGGTGTTTACGTTACTTTGAACAATTAAAAAACTGAATATTATGAACACAAATCAATCAACAATCAAGAGGAGTTTTATTTTGTCGGCCGGTATAGTATTGGCTGCATTGGTATTAGGCATAATGATGATATGCACGGTGAAAACATTTAAATCGTACGACGATACCGTTAGGGTTCGAGGTCTTTGCGAGCGAGAAGTACCTGCCAACCGTGTGGTGATGCGTATCAACTACAGCTTCCAGGATAACGATTTTATAGCTCTGAAAAACAATATCGACGAGGTGAACAAAACGATAGTGTCGATATTAAAGAAATCGGGTTTCGCCGACGACGAAATTAAATATGGCATGGCTGACTATACCGACCGATATGGCAACTATTATTCCGACAACAATGTTAGATACAGGTATTATGCCAACCAACATATAAATGTGTTTACATCGAAAGTGGATTCGGTAGAAGATATAAAAAGCTTATTGGAAACCGAACTGCTGAAACAAAACGTTATAGTGAACATCTACAACTCGTATGAATATAACGGACTAAACGAGATAAAGCCGTCGATGATAGCCGAAAGCTTGGAAAATGCTCGTGAGGCCGCCGACGAATTTGCTAAGAATAGTCATAGCAAAATAGGCAAAATGCGTACTGCTTCGCAAGGGTATTTTGAAGTTGAGAATTTGGACGAAAACACTCCTCAAATTAAAAAGATAAGGGTTGTAACTTCGGTAGAATATTACTTGAAATAGACATAGTATATCCCATTATTTTTTACCCCGATGCCGTTGAAATTCCTTCGTGATGAAAATGGAATTACATCCCGATGTAGATAAAACTGTATCGGGATGTAGTTTTATACTCCTCGGAGGATGATTTTGAAAGCATTGATGCTTTTGGAAATAAATAAAAGGTTCAGTGGGCAACACTGAACCTTTTATTTATTATGCTGTGTAGAAACTGCTTGTTCAAGCTAAATATTTCTGGAATTTTAGTTCTTCCTCTCTTATTCTTACCTATGGTTGCAGTTTTTTTTTATACTGCTCTTTTGTCGAATAAGTTTATAGCGTCGGCAACGAGGAATATACTACCGGTAATGATAAGTATGTCGTCGTTGTCCATTCTTCTTTTAGCTTCTCTCATAGCCAATGAAAGGCTTTCGTATTTGTTGCCCTCTAGACCGATGCCGCTAGCAGTGTTGTAAAGTTCGTCGGTGTCCAATCCACGAGGAACTGATGGCTTACAGAAGTAGTAGTTTGCATTTTTGGGCAGCATCTCTAGAATTTTAGAATAGTCTTTGTCGTTTACGCAGCCATAGATGATGTGTAGCTTGTTGATGTGTAGTGAATTTATTTTTTCTATAAGGCAGCGAATTCCGTCTTCGTTATGAGCTGTTTCGCACACTATGGTAGGTTTTTGCGACATTATTTCCCATCGTCCACGCAAGCCGGTGTCTATAACCACGCTTTCTATACCTATAGCAAATGCGGTGTTGCTTATCTTATATCCTATTTGGCGAAGAATATCAGTAGCTTGAGCCACTGTTGCCAAGTTTTTCATTTGGTAGCGTCCAGAGAGTGGCGTTTTTACCAAAGAGTAAGTGTTTCTGTTTTTATATATAAGAGCATGGAGATAGAAGCTGTTGCTTTTGTCGGTTTCTTCGAGTGTGAAATTTTTATCGGCAAAGTATATGTCGCTGTTCATTTCCGAAGCTTTTTCTTTGAAAACATGAGCACACTCCATTTGTGTTTGCCCAATCACTACTGGAACGTTGCGTTTTATTATACCTGCTTTTTCTCTAGCTATGGCTTCTATGGTGTTGCCTAAGTATTGTGTGTGGTCTATACTTATGTTGGTAATTATGGATAGTACGGGGTCTATTACGTTGGTAGAGTCGAGTCTACCACCCATACCTACCTCTATTACGGCTATGTCTACATTTTGTTCGGCAAAGTAGTTGAAAGCCATTGCCACTGTCATTTCAAAGAAGGAAGGGCTTATCTTTTGAAATAGAGGTTTGTTGGCTTCTACAAAGTTGGTTACGTATTCTTCCGAAATCATCTGACCGTTTATTCTTATTCTTTCGCGGAAGTCTACAAGGTGAGGCGAGGTGTAAAGTCCTACTTTGTATCCGGAGTTTTGCAATATTGAGGCTAGGAAGTGCGATACGGAGCCTTTGCCGTTGGTGCCGGCCACATGAATGCTTTTGAATTTTCGTTCAGGGTTGTTTAAGGCTTGCATTAGCCTTACGGTGTTTGTAATATCTTCTTTGTATGCTGCCATGCCTACTCTGTGATACATAGGCAAGCTATTGTAGAGATATTCCAATGTTTTTTGGTATTCCATAGTTGTTCTGCGTTTTTTTTACATTAAGAAAGGGTTAAGGTTCTTTTCGTCGCCGATGGTAGTGTTTGGGCCGTGTCCGGGTAGTACTTCGCAGCCGTCGGCCAAAGTTAGTATTTTTGTTTTTAGCATTTCCATTAGCACGTCGTAGTCGCCGGTGGGCAAATCGGTGCGGCCAATGCTTTGTCTGAATAGAACATCGCCGGTGAATACCACGTTGGGCTCGTCGATCATATATGCCATGCTTCCAGCTGCATGACCGGGCACGTATAGTGCTTTTAGCTTGTTGTTGCCAAAGGTTATATCGTCGTTGTCGGATATGCTGTCTATTTCCAAGCTGCTCATGTCTTTAACATCGAATCCCATGGCCATTCCATAGCTTTGGGCTTCAGCTAGGAAGCTCTTCCCGTCGCTGTGCATGGTTACAGGTAGTTTGTAGGTTTCGCATACGAAGAGCAGGCCAGCTATGTGGTCTATATGAGCGTGAGTAAGCAACACTTTTATGGGGCAAAGTCCGTTGTCCGAAATAAATTGTGTTAGTCTTTGGTT
The DNA here is from genome assembly GCA_017560705.1 of Bacteroidales bacterium. Lineage (GTDB taxonomy): Bacteria > Bacteroidota > Bacteroidia > Bacteroidales > P3 > HGM05376. The sequence continues at coordinate 3,262 of JAFZEK010000189.1, forward strand.
CTCAGTTTGGCTGTTCATGCCGGGGTCTATTATCACACACGATTTTGTTTCGTCCCAAACGATATATGTGTTTTCTTCAAAGTGGTTGAAAGTAAATTCTTTTATATTTATCATCTTATTATTGCTCTATAATATTTTTAAACTAAGCTATAACGACACAAAGTCCGAAATATTCTATTCAAAGCTACTTTTGTTTGCAAAAAAGTAGTTTTGATGTGTTGTTTTTGTTTTGTTATTCTGTTCGTAGGTAGGTGAGGGTAGTACCTCTTATTTTTTTAAATGCTTCGGCTACTCTTTCGCTTCTTGCTTTTCGCACGGAGAAATCTATGGAGCAGTTTAGTTCGAAACGTTGGTTGAACTGTTCTAGTCCTTCGTCTTTCAGCAGTCGCATCACATCGTTCATCAGCACGTATTCAAATTCTATTCGATACACGTCGTTGGATGTTTTTTCTATCACCACGGCGTTGTCCAAGGCATCTTTGGTGGCTGCTTTATAAGCCGTTATAAGTCCGGACACACCTAGCTTTATGCCTCCAAAGTATCTTACCACTACCACTAGGGTGTTGGTTAAGTCTTTGGATAGTAGTTGTCCGTGTATGGGTCGTCCGGCGGTGCCGGAGGGTTCGCCGTCGTCGTTTATGCGGTAGGTAGCTTTGTCGGCTCCTAGTATGTAGGCATAGCAGTGATGACGTGCATCGTAGTATTCTTTTTTTATCTTGTCGATGTGTTCTTTTATCTCTATTTCTGATACTACCGGAATGGCAAACGCCAGAAATTTGCTACCTTTTTCTTTATATATGCCTTCCGATGTGGAAGCTATGGTTTTGTATGTGTCGTCGAGCATGTTAGCTGTTTTTTTTAAATTCTGTTCTGCAAAAAAAGAGTGTTATAGTTCAGGAGCGTTGTATAGGCATATAAAGTCGTCGTCTATCTGTTCTACAGTGTTTGGCACAAAGGGAAACGATGGAGCTTTAAGTCCTTTGCCAAACATTTTGTTGCCTATAAGCACCCGAGCTTCGTCCCATAGTTGTTGTTCTATGAAAGTGTTCAGTAGTCTAAGACCGCCTTCTACTATGATGGATTGAATCTTACGGTTCCAAAGGTCGGTGAGTATTTCATCCAAAAGGTTGTCGAAGTTAACAACTACATATTGTAGCTTTTCCGAGCATTTCATTTCGGAGTTTTCGGTGTATATTATTGTTGGGCAAGAGCCGTCTAGGATGTAGGCGGTGGATGGTATTCTTCCGTTGCGGTCTATGGCCACTCTCACGGGGTTGTTACCATGCCATAGGCGAGCGGTAAGCTGAGGGTCGTCGTTTACAACTGTTTGAGTGCCTACCATTATGGCGGCTTCTTGTGTACGCCATTTATGCACTTCGCATTTTAGTTTTTGGTTTGTTATCCAATATGTTTTTTGCGAGTCGTCGTTGCGGTCTATGTCCATAAAACCATCGCGAGTTTGAGCCCATTTAAGAATCACGAAGGGTCTACGTTTTTCCATAAAGGTAAAGAAGCGTCGGTTCAGCAACCTGCCTTCTTTTTCCAGCACGCCGGTAGTCACCTTTATTCCTGCTTTGGATATTTTTTCAATGCCTCTTCCGGACACAAGAGGGTTGGGGTCGAGGTTGCAAACCACCACTCGTTCAAAAGGGTACTGACTTATAAGGTCGGCACAAGGAGGCGTTTTGCCGTAGTGCGAACAAGGTTCGAGGTTTACGTATAGCGTGCTGCCTTTCAATGCCGTTTTGTCGTCAATGCGTAGTATTGCATTTCTTTCGGCATGATTTTCGCCGCAGCACTGATGGAAACCCTCGGATATTATGGTGTCGTCTTTTACAATAACGCAGCCTACCATGGGGTTGGGTGCAGCATAGTATATTCCGTTTTCAGCCAAGGCGAAACAACGCCTCATGTACTTTTCATCGTTCATCATAGTTGTGCAAAAGTACAACTTTATTTGAAAACGGAGAGCAAAAAGTGAGGAAAAGTAGTAAAAAAATTTTGCCATCTCAGGAAAAAGCACTATCTTTGCACCCGAAAAAATGAAAAAAACAACGATAAATATAACCCCATGTCGCACGTTTCTAAATATTAAAAATAGAGACGAATTCGTTTTGTTATAGCGAGTTGGCTATTGTCATACTCGTACTTTCCTTGTGCCAAAATTACTTTTGGTTTTCATCCGAAAATTTTTATTTTTGTTGTTCTAGAGATATAGAATAAAAGAATAGTTCACTATATAAACAATAACTTTAAAAACAAAATATATTATGGAATTACCATTTGCAGAATCTTACAAAATTAAAATGGTTGAGCCTTTACGCAAATCTACTCGCGAAGAACGCGAAAAATGGATTAAAGATGCTCACTACAATTTATTTGGTTTAAAATCTAGTCAAGTTTATATCGATTGTATCACCGACTCTGGTACAGGTGCTATGAGCGACCGCCAATGGGCTGCCATGATGACTGGTGATGAAAGCTACGCAGGTGCTTCTTCTTTCTTCCACTTGAAAGAAACTATCACTCGCCTTACAGGTTTTGAATGGGTTATACCTACTCACCAAGGTCGTGCTGCCGAAAACGTATTGTTCAGCTATCTTGTAAAAGAAGGTGACTATGTTCCAGGTAACTCTCACTTCGATACTACTAAAGGTCACATCGAAGGTCGTCAAGCTTTTGCAGTAGACTGCACTATCGACGAAGCTAAAAATACTCAACTTGAATTGCCTTTCAAAGGTAATGTTGATTTGAAAAAATTGGAACAAGTTCTTATCGAAAAAGGCGATAAAGTTCCTTTCATCATCATGACTATCACCAACAACACTGCCGGTGGTCAACCTGTATCTATGGAAAACCTACGTGGTGTTCGTGCTTTGGCCGACAAATATGGCAAACGCGTTGTTTTCGACTCTGCTCGTTTTGTTGAAAACGCTTACTTCATAAGAACTCGCGAAGAAGGTTATGGCGACAAAACCATAAAAGAAATTTGCCGCGAAATGTTCTCTTTGGCCGATGGTATGACTATGTCGTCGAAAAAAGACGGTTTAGTAAACATGGGTGGTTTTATAGCTACTAAACACGAAGAATGGTACGAAGGTGCTAAAGGTTTCTGTATTCGTTACGAAGGTTTCCTTACTTATGGTGGTATGAACGGCCGCGATATGGACGCTCTTGCTGTAGGTCTTGACGAAAACACTGAACTTGAAACTGTTGAAACTCGTATCAAACAAGTTCAATACTTGGCTGCTCGCTTAGACGAATTTGGTATTCCTTACCAACGCCCTGTAGGTGGACACGCTTTGTTTATCGATGCTTCGTTGGTTCTTACCAATGTTCCTAAAGAAGAGTTCCCTGCTCAAACTTTGGCTATCGAACTTTACAAAGAAGCCGGTGTACGTGGATGCGAAATTGGTTACATTCTTGCCGACCGCGACCCTGTAACTCGCGAAAACCGTTTTGGTGGTCTTGACCTTCTTCGTTTGTGTATCGCTCGTCGTACTTACACTAACAACCACATGGACGTTATCGCTGTGGCTCTTAAAAATGTTTTCGATCGTCGTAACGAAATCAAA
>JAFZEK010000190.1 GCA_017560705.1 Bacteroidales bacterium
AAAAAAGTTGTACTTTTGCAAAAAATATAGATTCGATGTTAAGTAGACATTTTTTGAGATCAAAGGTACTACAGTCCTTATACGCATACGCAGTGTCAGATAGTGATGACTTGGGTGTTATTGAGAAAAACTTTTTATACAATATTGAAAGACTCAATGACTTAGAGATAACACAGTTGTCGACATTAATTTATTTCTTTGAGTTTGCTCAGAAGAGTATCGAAGAAGGAAAGAATAAATTTATGCCATCTCAAGAAGAGGCAAATCCTAATATGAAATTCGTTGAGAATAGGTTTGCTACGGAGTTAATCAACAACTATGAGTTGAAGAAACATTGTGATAGACTAAAGATAAATTGGACAAATTATGCCGATATTTTCAGAGGTTTATACACTAGTTTTAAAGCTTCAAAGGCTTATAAGAACTATATGGCTAATGAAGTTGATGATTTCGACGCTCAGAAGAAAGTAATCTTGGATTTGTTCAAACACATAATGAATTATGAATCGTTGGTAGATGTGTTCATTGAACGAAATCTATTTTGGGAAGATGATTTTTACCAAATAGCACAACATTCGTACAACATATTGAAGAAGTTTGATAGTACTTTCGATGCAGCTAGTTCGTTGCCATTGGTTTATAATGCCAAAGATGCTGTGGAAGCTGATGCTTTTAATTTTGCATCTACATTGCTGAAGAAAACCATTTTGTCGTTCAATGAATCTACAGACATTATAAAGCAAAATCTAAAACAATGGGAATATGATCGTGTTGCGGTGATGGATATTATCATTATCAAACTAGCAATTACAGAGCTTATAAATTTCCCAACTATTCCTGAAAAAGTGACTATCAATGAGTGTATAGAGCTTTCCAAAGAATATAGTACCGACAAGAGTAAGCTTTTTATAAATGGTATTTTGGATAAGATTCACAACGAATTGAGATCTAAAGGAAAAGTTAGAAAAGTTGGTCGCGGTTTAGTAGATGGCGATTTGCTTGAAGAAGAATAGTAAAACTGAATTATATATTAAAGAATTTGTTTACCAAAAACTGTTTTTCTGCGGTGGTGGTAAACAAAGTAGTGTGAATTGAAGTTTAAATAAAGTATTGGATAGCTTAGTGATGATCTTACCCTTTGATAGACAAGGAAGATTGAGAATGCTAAGCTAGCTTAAATAAATAACTGAATGATGAAGATAAAGAATGCTATTTATCTGCTATTTGCAGTATTGGTAATGGTTGGGTGCGACAATGGTTCGGGCAGTCAAAAGTATAGTACCGACTTGATAAACAATCCAAACACAGCTAGTGGCGATACAAGCAAGAAACAAGTTCCGGAAATTACTTTCGATAAGAAGATGCATGATTTTGGAAGATTATCTCAAGGAGAAAGTATTGCTTATAGCTTTAAATTTACCAACACAGGTAATGCTGATTTGGTAATTTCAAACTGCGACGCTACATGTGGTTGCACTGTTGCCGATTTTCCAAAGAATAGAATAAAACCAGGTGAAACTGGTTATATCACAGTGTCGTTCAATTCGGCCGGAAAATATGGGCAAGAAGAGCAGATGATAGAGGTAATGGCTAACACACAACCGAGTAGAACTCAGCTTATAGTGCGTGCGTTGGTTGAAAACTAGAATGATTGGAAAAAAACATATTAACGAATAAATTTAAAGTATAATGAACTTACTAAACATTTTATTGCAAGCTCCAGCAGGACAAGCCGGTGGCGGAGCTTCTATGTGGATTATGTTGTTGCTTATGATTGTAATCTTTTATGTGTTCATGATAAGACCACAATCAAAGAAAGCAAAAGAAGAACGTAAATTTCGCGATGGGTTACAAAAAGGTGATAAAGTTGTAACTGCTGGTGGTATTCATGGAAAAGTATTTGAAGTGAAAGAAAGTACAATTGTAATAGAAGTTGCTAACAACGTAAATATTACAGTTGAAAAGAATTTTATTCAACCTTCTCCAGAAACTGTTGCTGCTAACCAAAAGAAATAGTTTTAAATATTAAGGATAGGGATAACCCATTGACTATACGTATTCGATGGGTTATTTTTTGCATTTTATAGAAAAATGAAGAAGTTACCTGTTTTAAAGAATCATCAAAAGAAAGAAATAAAAGCATTTGGTATTTGCATTTTCTTGACCATAATTATATGGTTAACTAGGACTATGTCTGATACTTATGTATATGAGCAATCCTATCCTTTGGAATTTACAGGTTACAACAAAGAAAAATATGCTTTAGTTCATGACAATATTATGGTGCCTATGAAGTTGAAGTCCACAGGTTTTCAGTATCTTTATAGTTTAGTAGCCGATAGGAATGCAAAAATATTATTAGATGTTGAAAAGGTGGTGGACGAAGCCGAACTTGGTGCGTTGAAGGCTATATCGCTTAGGTCTTGTAGGCATGATATTTGTAAAGAACTTAGCTTTGTGAGTAAGAAAGAAATAGAGTTTTTGACTGATACCGTGCGATTCTCGGTTGCAAAAAGACAATCGCGAAAGATAAAGCCAAGTCTTAAGGATGTGACATTTTCGTTTGCTCCGCAGTGTGGAGTGTATGGAAATGTAGAGTTGACTCCTGATTCTGTAATAGTTTATGGCAGTAGTGAGTCTTTAAAGAAAATAACAGATGTGAAAATTAAGCCGTGCGATATAAGTAATATAAGCGAATCTAATTCTTATGAATTAGAGTTAGAGCCTCTTTCTGAAATATATCCCGATTTACCAGATTTGTTCTATTCGTCGGATAAAGTGAAAATTCATGTTCCAGTGGAGCGTTATACGGAGTTGTCGGTTTTAGTCCCAATAAAATTTTATTCATCGGATTCGTTGGTGGATGTTCGTTTATATCCAGAATCTGTAGAAGTGTTGGTGGATGTGGCATTGAAAGATTATAAGTCAATAAAACCACACATGTTTACAGCTAGTGTGGAATATACTGGAGACTTGACTCGTGATGCTCTTTCTGTAGGATTGTCGAAGTTTCCTTCGACAGTGAGAATAAAGAAAGTTATACCAGAACAAGTGCAGTATGTCATCATTAAATAGAAAACCGTTATTGGTGGCACTTACAGGAGGTATAGGTAGTGGAAAGTCGACAGTGTCACAAGAGTTTGGGCTTTTAAAGGTTCCATGTTTTAATGCCGATAAAGTAGCAGGGTCTTATTATAACGATGCAGAGTTTCGCAAATTGCTTTTGCCTCTTTTTGGAAGTTCTATATTTGATGAAAAAGGCTCTGTAATAAAGTCACGAATAGCACAAATAGTGTTTTCAAACCCTGAAAAGTTGCAACAACTGAATGCTATTATTCATCCAAAAGTGATGAGTGACTTCGATAGATGGGTAGAGGAGCACAATGAATGTGACTATGTGATACAAGAGAATGCTATTCTTTTTGAGCATGGGTTTGATAATTTGTTTGATGTAACTATAGCTGTTTATGCACCAGAGGATGTGCGTATACGACGGGTAATGAAAAGAGATGGTGCTTCATTTGAAGCTGTAGAGGCACGGATAAAAAATCAGATGAACGAAGAAGAAAAGCGAGGAAAAGCTACTTTTGTAATCATGAATTACAAAGGAGAAAAGTATCGTAAAAAACGAGTAGAGTCTCTCCATAAAAAGTTGTTGAAACTAGCATTGTCAAAAAGGAATTAGATTATTCTTTTTATGTAAGATGAAGCTATTTGGCGAAGAATATTTGTGAAGAATAAGAGAATAAAAAACAAGGAAAAACAAGGGAAAAACGCAAAAAAAACGTGGGAAATAGAGTGAAAAAACGACATATAGTAAAAAAATAAAAAGAATTATTTCGTTAGGATAGTCTTTAATAATAGGGTGAATATCAGTAAAGTAAGTATGATAAGATGATGTTAAAAATAAAATAGATAGAATAAAAGACTAAACAAATTTTGTGGAATGAAAAATATGTCGTAATTTTGCAAATCCTTATAAAGGAATAAATAGCAAAAAAATCATAGATAGAAAAATGAATAGTTTAAGTTACAAAACTGTGTCAGCGAATGCTCAAACTGTAAAGAAAGAGTGGATTCTTATAGATGCAGAAAATCAAACATTAGGACGTTTAGCAACAAGAGTTGCTAATGTGTTGAGAGGTAAAACCAAACCTTCGTACACCCCACACGTTGATTGTGGAGACAATGTTATTATTATCAATGCCGAAAAAATTGTTTTGACAGGCAAGAAAATGACAGACAAAGTATACGTACGTCACACAGGTTATCCGGGAGGACAACGTTTTACTACACCTCAACAATTATTGAATTCACATCCTATCCGCATTGTAGAACATGCAGTAAGAGGGATGTTGCCAAAAAATAAATTGGGTGATGCTTTGTATAGAAATTTAAAAGTTTATGCAGGTGCAGAACATCCTCATCAAGCACAAAATCCCAAATTAGTAAATTTAAATGATATAAGATAATGGCAGAAGTAATCAACACCATTGGAAGAAGAAAGACCGCAGTAGCCCGTATTTACATGACTCCGGGTAATGGAACTATTACTGTAAACAAGAAAGATTATAAAGAATATTTCCCAACAGCACCTCTTCAATACATCGTTCGCCAATCATTGGAAGTTGTAGGTGCATTAGATAAATGGGATATTAAAGCTAATCTTGATGGAGGTGGAGTAACAGGACAAGCAGAAGCTTTGCGTATGGCTATTGCACGTGCTTTGTGTGAAGTAAACATTGAAGACCGCCCAGCATTGAAAGCTAAAGGTTTGTTGCGTCGTGACCCACGTATGGTAGAACGTAAGAAACCAGGTCAACCAAAAGCTCGTAAACGCTTCCAATTCAGCAAACGTTAGTATTTATAGATATTGTTTAGTATCTAAATTGCAAAGATTCTATCGAAGAATGATAAGACTACTTTGTAATTGCAAAATTAAAGTAAGAAAGTAAACAAACAAAAAATAAAATGGCAAAATTAGAATTTGAACAATTGCTAGATGCAGGTTGCCACTTCGGTCACCTAAAAAGAAAATGGAATCCCAAAATGGCTCCTTATATCTTTAAGGAACACAATGGTATTCATGTTATAGATTTACAAAAGACAATCGTAAAAGCCGATGAAGCTGCTAACGCTCTTAAGCAAATAGCTAAATCTGGTAAGAAAATATTATTTGTAGCCACAAAAAAACAAGCTAAAGAAGTGGTTGCAGACATCGTAAAAACTGTTGATATGCCTTTCGTTACAGAACGTTGGCCTGGTGGTATGTTGACTAACTTCGCTACAATACGTAAGGCTGTAAAGAAAATGAATGCATTGGATCGCTTAATGCATGACAAAGAATTTGCTAGCGTTTCAAAACGTGAACGTTTACAAATTCAACGCGAAAGAGCTAAGTTAGACAAAAACTTGGGTAGTATTGCCGATCTTACTCGCTTGCCTTCTGCATTGTTCATCGTTGATATAAATAAAGAACACATTGCTGTGGCTGAAGCTCACAGATTGAATATTCCTACGTTTGCAATTGTTGATACAAATTGTAATCCAGATCTTGTTGACTTCCCTATTCCTGCAAACGATGATGCCTCAAAATCTATTTCTGTAATTTTGAAATCTATGGTTGATGCTATTCAAGAAGGTATTAACGAACGCAAGTTAGATAAGGAAAATCAAGAAGAAGAAAAGGATGCAGTAGAAGATATAGCTACATCTGAAATGGATGGCGAAGAAAACGCTGACGCTCCTAGAAAAAGAACTAGAAGAGGTGAAGGTGATGGCGAACGTCGTCCTAGAAAATCTACAATTAAAAAGAACTAAATAAATTTTGTAACAAATAAAACGTAATAATATGGCTAATATTTCAGCAGCAGACGTAAACAAACTTCGTCAAATGACAGGAGTTGGTATGATGGACTGCAAAAAAGCTTTGGTAGAATGTGATGGTGACTTCGATAAAGCTATCGATTTCTTGAGACAAAAGGGTCAAAAGTTGGCTGCTAAACGTGCTGAACGTGATGCTAACGAAGGTGTGGTTTTAGCAAAATCATGCGGAACTTTTGGAGCTGTTGTAATGGTTAATTGCGAAACTGACTTTGTTGCAAATAATGCAGATTTCGTAGCTTTTACTCAATCTATTTTGGATAACGCTATCAGCCAACGCTTAACATCTAAAGATGATGTTTTGAATATGGCTATAGATGGTCGTAAAGTTGCTGACTTATTGACTGACCAAATAGCAAAAATAGGTGAAAAAATTGATTTAGCTCACTATGAATCTATCGAAGGTGTTGCAGTTTCTGCTTATATTCACCCAGGTAACAGAATGGCTTCTATAGTAGCTTTATCTAAAGAAGGTTTCCAAGAAGTAGGTCATAACTTAGCAATGCAAGTTGTTGCTATGAGACCTGTAGCTTTGGATGAAACTTCTGTTTCTTCTGAAGTTATTGAAAAAGAATTGGAAGTTTATCGTGCTCAAATCAGAGAAGAAGGTAAACCTGAAAACATGGTAGAAAACATTGCTAAAGGTAAATTGAATAAATTCTTCAAAGAAAGTACTTTGTTGAGTCAAGAATATATTATGGAAGCTAAAACTTCTGTAAAAGATTTCGTGGCTAAAGCCGATAAAGATTTGAAAGTTCTTGGATTCAAACGTTTGGAATTAGGTGCTTAATATATGCTTATTCCTAGCTAGAAGAGCTAACATGATAAAAGCGATTGCCTTTTGGTAGTCGCTTTTATTTTATACATACCTATCGTTTATGAATATATATATTATCAATAAAGGGATTTATATCTATAAATACGTGATATTAAAGTGTTGTACTTATCACGTGGTTATGACATGAAACTGCCATAGTTTGTTTGTGTAAATGTGGTGCTTTCTAGATTAATTGTGAGCTATTGTATTTGTTATAGCCAAAAGTTGTCATCTAGAATATTCCATCCGAGAGACGATATGTATT
>JAFZEK010000191.1 GCA_017560705.1 Bacteroidales bacterium
TACTTAGATTTGTTCTTATTGATATAAGACTGCAAATAAAGCAAGGTGGCAAAATCCGTAGATGTTATATACTCTGCACCGGCTTCCAAAGCACTTTGCAACTTCATCCTAGCCATCTCGGATTGTATAGGTTCAAAATTAGAAGCGAATGATTCGTCGAACGAAAAATCGAAGTCGCCACCCGAAGTTTGCACCAAGTCCAATCCTCTCACATTTTGCAACAATGCTCTTGGCTCACTGTATAATCCACAGTCATTATACGACTTCACATCGTCCAGATATAGAACCTTATAGGGGAAATACGAATCGAGATCGACGATATTCATAACATTTACCAAGAACTCTGTCAGGTCGTAAATTCTTTTTACGTACATGGATATTCCCGGATTATTGACCAACTTCGGATAATTAGCTCTCACATACGTAGTACACGAGCTAGAACACCCCACAATACAGTCATAATCGGCAAAGTCATCCAGAAAGCTTTCAGCCAAATTCTTCGAAAAAGCTTCATCGCCTTCGTTGGCAGCTATTCGTCCGCAGCATGTTTGTTTTTTAGGATAATATACATCCAATCCTATCTTCTGCAATATGCTTATCAAATTAAAAGCAGTAGAGGCCGAAAACTGGTCAACACAACAAGGAATAAAAACACCTACTTTCATTGCAAACAAACACTCTATTACTCAAACTGAGTTTTTATTTCTCTCTTCAAAAATTCCAAAGCCGAATCCACAGGGTTTTGCTTTGTCACATTTTCAAATATCGAGCCTACTAAACTAGATATATCAGCTTCGTTATCCAACTTCACAGCCGAAGAGTTAATCATATTAATCATTTCTTCTTTAGCTTCTTTTATTCTGTTCCACGCTTCGGAAGAAACATAAACTTGCTGAGAAAGATTGTGTTCAAACTCATCTCTGATATTCTTAGTAAGCACACCTTGCAAAACTTTCAAATCCATACCAGGTTGGTAGCAACGCAAAACTAAGCTATTAGGCGATATACGCTCCAAAAACAAAGCCAAACGTTCGTATGCTTGCAAACGTATAGGGTTCACCACCTTTAGGGTTTCCATTGCTTGCATTTTTTTAAGCTCCAACAACGATTTCTTTTGCTCGTTTTCTACAAATCGTTTAATAATAAGATAAGCTACAAATCCCGTAATTCCCGACGAGAGTAGACATGCCAAAATTGTCAAAACTACTGTTCCCATAATTAGTCTGTTGTTTTTTTGTTTTATATATTCTGTTACTACGAAACTCGAAAAAAAAGATTCTATTGCATTTGGCACTAATATTTTTTTCTCGTTGTCTTTGCAAAATTACTATTTTTTTCTCATATCATGAACTATATTTAGCACTAAAACATCAACACGTTGAAACACAAGATAAATATTCTCTCTTTTTATCCGCAAAGTTTCGGTATTTTCCTTTTTCAACAAAAGAACTATGCCCGATAGGCTACATTTTTTCTGCATTTTTATTCATTCCTCGCTTTATTTTATATACCTCTAATAATCAAGGATTACAACAGAGGAATAAACGTCAAAAAAGAGAAAAAGTAAACTCTTCGGCATCAGTTTGTATACTTTTTTTACTAGTCGAACATACTTTTTTTAGACAAAGCACGTTTAAATGGGCAAAAAACATAAAAACTTTAGAAATGGATTTAAGCAATATTTTAGCGATTGCAGGAAAACTGGGTCTATTCAAGCTCGTTTCACAAACTAAGACAGGTGCAGTCGTGGAATCTTTACTAGACGGAAAGCGTATCCCCGCTTTCAAGAATGACAAAATAAGCTCATTGAGCGAGATTTGTATGTTTACTACTTCCGAAGATTACCCTTTGTCTGAAGTATTTAGAAACATCTACAACAAAGAAAACAAAGGAGAAGTTAGCATAGATTTCAAGAAGGTATCGACAAAAGAACTGTATGCCTATTTTGGAGAAGTACTACCTAACATGGACACTGAACGCGTTTATCCTTCGGATGTAAAGAAAGCGTTGTCGTGGTACAATCTTTTGCTAAGCAAAGAACTTATTGATGGAGAAAAAGATAAAGCTGGAAGAGAAGAAGCAGACACTGAAGCTGAAGAATCTAACACTGCTGAATAATTAAAGGCAACTTCTAAAAGGTCATCATCAAGGAATGGTGACCGCTGTTTTAAAGCGACTTTTAGAAATTACCGAAAAGACTTTTTCGCCAAAGCCTTTACTCAACATCACCTTTTTGCTAGAAACAATAATATTTCTAACCAAAATGGTGATGTTTTTTTTATTCCACAAACAATTGGCAATCTCCAATATCTACAAGGCTGAACGACGTCCATTCTGCCAATCGTTTCCACCGTCGAATTGCCATCGCCACAAGAACTAGAGCAAAGCCCCATCCCCTATTAACAGCAATGCTAAATCTTCAATATATTAACAACCCCCGATTTAACACGGAGAATGGCGTATTTCCCCATTTTTTCGTCCGCACACCCATATATCGCAATCTAAACGAGTTATCAGAATAAACACCTGATAATCAAGAATAGATCTTTCTCTCAAAATCCTCATATACCACTTTCATAAGCAAACCCAGGTCTCCTTGCGATGAAACCCATATTCCATCGCGATAAAACCCGGGTTTCATCGCGACCTAGATATATTTCCCTCGCGAGGGAAATAACACTACATCCCGATGAAAATACACATATTTCACCGAAAAAAGACAAACACGCAACCATGCCTTTAACAATTAAATATTCTACTTAACATTTCACATCCTCAAAACATTCCCCAAAAGCCCCACTTCCTCCACTCTACTCCTATTCGCAAAAAAACAATTGCTGCTACGAAAAGACATCCTTTCCACAGCTGCAACCTACAAATTTTGAACGAAATATTCACCCCGTCATTCAAGACTCTCCACCCAAGGCCCTATAATATTTTCTCTTCAAAGTAGCACTCTAAAGCAAGCAACACAACTATGCTATGATTTGAAAACGAGATAAATAATAAACACTCCTATAAAGACGATACTAAACCATCTAATAAAATTTACGCCCCAATTTATAGCTTTTACACTCCCAAGGTAGCCTCCAAGCACATTTCCAACACCATAGATTACAGCCACCGGCCAATTGATTATCCCATTTATCCCAAAGACAATGAGAGCCAACGGCGAATACATAACCACCGCCATTTGCTTTATCCCGTTGGCGTGAAGCAAATCAGTCTTCAGCAGCAACACCGACCCAAAAAGTATCAAGAGTCCTACGCCAATATGCGTAAAACCGCCATAAAATCCTATGACACAAAACACAAGAGTTTTCCACAGCGGAAAAGACTCCTCACGATTCGAAACGCTTACATTTCGGCTCAAGAATCTTTTACTATCAAATATAAGCATAAACATCATAAGAA
>JAFZEK010000192.1 GCA_017560705.1 Bacteroidales bacterium
ACCGGTGTTTTGCTCAATGTTTCCAAAGCTCCTTTTGGAGTTTCGATATCGGGTTGACCAATATTTAAGTGGTATATTTTCACTCCTTTAGCCTTTGCAGCATCTGCATAAGGTACAAGTTTGCGAATAGCCGATGCAGGCAATTCAGCACCTTTTTTTGATATTTGTGGCATTATACTTTATGTTTTTGTGTGTTATTAAAAACATTATCTCCGCATGTACTACGGAGATAATTAATTATTTACTATTACTATCATTTTTTTCTGCGACAACGCAATTATTGGTTGTTCGTTGGTGTGCTTTCTGGTTTAAGCACTGTTCCTTTAATTCTTAGAACCACGCGAGGGTCGTTCACGGCGTTTGAAGGAACGGTAACAGTTTTGTTGAAACCACCAACGTTGTTAGTGTTGTATCTTACGTTTATTGTACCTGTTTGTCCCGGCATAATAGGTTCTTTTGTGTAAGTAGGAGTAGTACAACCGCAAGATGCTCTTACTGCACCTAGAATAAGTGGTTCAGTACCTGTGTTTTTGAATTCGAAAACACAATTGCCGTCAGCTCCCTTTTGGATTTTGCCGTAGTCGTGTTCTTTCTTGGTAAATTCAATTTTTGCTCCCGATGTGGGTTCTTCTTTTGTGTCTTGAGCCTTTACTGCTCCAATCATAAAGATAGCCATTAGGCCCATTAAAAATACTTTTTTCATGACTAAATATTTTTATCGTTAATCTAATCTATTGTTTTTATTTATCGCTAAATAACTGCAAAGTTACAAACTTTATTATTAATAGAAGCATTTTTTTTCTTTTTTATATGTCGGCTCTATTGTGTGCGGTCTTATTTGCTATTAGTAATCAGTAAGTTTTGTAGAATCTTTTTTCTTTGCCTTGGCGACGAAAAAATACGTTTTCTGTCCAAAATATTACATGCTGAAGCTGTATTTTGCCAAAAGATGTGGACAAACTATCATAATTTGCTGTTCTTTTCAAATGTGCTTCTCGTTCAGTATTTTCATTGAGATTATCCTTATTTTGTGCAGTGGCGAAAGACATGTCTTGTGTTCTTAAGGCAACTTCTAAAAATTCCACGTTCTAGGAAATTGAATTGATTGCAGAAAGAACTTTTGCGTGCTTTGACTTCGTCGATGTTGCTATCGCTCGAAAGAGCTAATGCTTAGGCATTGCTCTTTACTCGCTTAATCGCAACGTTGCGTTTTTTACCGAAATCTTTCTATTTCTTTTGGGGTCGCATAGCCCGCTATGATGGGTAAAAAGAAACTAGAAATCTTTCTAGTAAAAATTCGCAAATCACTTGCAAAGCAATTGTTAGAAGTTGCCTTAACAAAAAAGCTAAATCTTCGATATGTTAACATTGCGACATTTAACACGGAGAATGGCTTTTATTTTGTTGCGGTGTAAATATCGCAAGGAAATTGAGATATTATAATAAATTGCTGATAATCAATTGTTGTTCTTTTCTGCGATAACACTAATATATCTCCTTTTGGAGCATACCTAGGTCTCGTCGTGATGAAAATAGGGTTTCATCGCGACGAAACCCGGGTTTCATCGCGAGGGAGATATATTTTCCTCGTGATGAAAATTTGCCTTTTTCGTGATGAAAAACACTCTTTTTGGCTAGGAAAGCATGTTGGCGAAGAAATGCTTTTAACTATTGTGCTTTTTCTTTAACATTTTGTCAGGTGCAAATGTGTCAAAAAAAGACGAGTAAGCCAAATAGTCGATAGGGCGGAGGAGCTGTAGCTGTTCTATGTTTTGGGTGTGTAGTTTTGTAGTTTGAAAGATAGATTGTTATGCTTGAGGTTGATTGTTTTGGTAATAAACTTTCTACAAATCAGTGCCAAATAAAAAATCAGTGCCGAGGGGATGGAAGATAAGGCTTTGTAATACAATTGGTTAAACTATTATTGAAAAATACATTAGAAATAGGTAGTTGTTTTGAAAAAAAAAGCGTACTTTTGCGAAAATAAACAAGACACGAATATAACAAATAAAATATTGATATTATGTACAATAGTTTTCAAAAACACCTACAAAAAGAATTGGCAGAAATAGAAGCTGCAGGTCTATATAAGAACGAACGTATCATAGAATCTCCACAAGGAGCAGAAATTTTGGTAAAAGGCAAGAAGTGTTTAAACTTCTGTGCAAATAATTATTTGGGCTTAGCTAACAATCCAGAACTTATAAAAGCTGCAAAAGAAGGCATGGATGCACGTGGCTTTGGTATGGCTTCGGTTCGTTTTATTTGCGGTTGCCAAGACCTTCACAAGAAATTGGAAGAAAAAATTGCAGAGTTCTTTGGAACAGAAGATACTATTCTTTATGCTGCTTGCTTCGATGCAAATGGTGGTGTATTTGAACCTCTTTTGGGCGAAGAAGATGCTATCATCAGCGACTCGTTGAACCACGCTTCTATCATCGATGGCGTTCGCTTGTGTAAAGCTAAACGTTTCCGCTATGCTAATGCC
>JAFZEK010000193.1 GCA_017560705.1 Bacteroidales bacterium
AATGTGGATGGACTTTTTCCACTATATATTCTAATAGTATAGGACAAGGCGAGGTAACTATTATTCCTTTGCAGATGGCTAATTTTGCTGCTACCGTTGCCAATAGAGGTTATTATTATACTCCACACTTGGTGAGGTATTATGGTGAAGACACTATAAAGAATGAAGAGTTCTATACTAAGCATGAAACACGTATTCCAAGGTATTATTTTGATATTGCTGTAGATGGTATGTACGGCGTTGTGCATGAACCAGGTGGCACTGCTCAAAGAGCGAAGATAGATGATATAGCTATTTGTGGCAAGACCGGTACGGCTCAAAATAAGGGTGTAGACCATTCGGTGTTTATTTGTTTCGCTCCAAAGAACGACCCCAAGATTGCAGTGTCCGTGTATGTGGAAAATGCTGGTGCTGGTGGTACGTGGGCTGCTCCTATTGCTAGTTTACTAATAGAAAAGTACATTAATGGCGAGGTGAAGCGTACCGAATACGAAAATTATTATATGCAAACAAATCCTTGTCAAAGTTTACCACTTGTAAGGACTCACAAAAAATAATATAGAATGGCTTTGAAAAATCAAGATCAAAATATATTTTCTAATATTGATTGGAAAACTGTTGGTATTTATATCATCCTTGTTGCTTTTGGGTGGATGAATATTTATTCAGCTGTATACGATGAAACGGCTACTAATGTTCTTGACCTTTCTAGGCAACATGGTAAGCAGTTGCTTTGGATAGGTATAGCATTTATAACAGCTATTTTTACTCTTACTATAGATTCGAGGTTCTTTTCTACCATGTCTTACGTCATATATGGGTTAGTGTTGGTATTGCTTGTGGTGGTTTTGTTTACAGCTACGGTTACTAAAGGTGCCACATCTTGGATTTCTATAGGGTCTTTTAAACTGCAACCTTCAGAGTTCGCTAAGTTTGCTACTGCTCTTACTTTTGCTAGATATTTAAGTACTATCGATGTTGATATAAGAAGAACTTCAACTAAGTTTCGTGCAGCATGTATTATTATGGTGCCGGCTGTATTGGTATTGTTGCAGCACGATACTGGTTCCGCGTTGGTGTTTGCAAGTTTTTTATTGCCTTTTTTCCGCGAAGGTATGTCGGGTAAGATATTGGTGTGGGGCACTATAGCTGTCTCTTTATTTATCATGTCGTTAGCGTTTAATAAGTTTATTGTAGTAGCTATATTATTCCTTATTCTTTTGGCATACGTCTTCCTTTGGTTGCCAAAGGGTAAGCGTGTTTTTAGCAATATATTCAAAGGCTTTGGCGTTTTTGTTTGTTGCTGTTTATTTGTTTTTTCAGTAGATTTTGTTTTTGATAATGTGTTAGAACCTCACCAGCAAGACCGTATTTATGTACTTATAGGCAAAAGTAATGACCCTAGCGGTGTGGATTATAATGTTAATCAGTCGAAGATTGCTATAGGCTCTGGACAATTTATTGGAAAGGGCTTTCTGAATGGTACTCAAACCAAATATAACTTTGTTCCCGAACAAGAGACTGACTTTATATTTTGTACAGTGGGTGAAGAATGGGGCTTTGTAGGCTCTACTTTGTTGGTGGCTTTGTATGTTTATCTTTTAGTAAGATTGATAATAATGGCGGAACGTCAGCGGTCTAGATTTTCGAGGGTGTATGGTTATTCTGTGGCCAGCATATTGTTTGTCCATTTTATGATTAATATAGGTATGGTGCTAGGTTTGTTGCCTGTTATAGGTATTCCGTTGCCCTATTTTAGCTACGGTGGTTCTTCCTTAATTGCGTTTACGTTGTTGCTTTTTGTGTTTATTAGGCAAGATGCTGTACGCAATCAGTTGTTGTAATAATAAAGTGATAATAATAAATTAGTTATAGATGGCTAAGAAAAAAGATAATAATGAAATGAGATGTTCCTTTTGTGGACGTGAAAGTTCTAGCACTGGTATGCTTCTGCATGGATTAGATGCTATGATTTGTGATTCATGTGTAGAAAAAGCCTATGAAATAGTGCGAGAAAATGTTCAAAAAGAACAAAGCTCTTTCGAACTTGATATAAAAACTCCAAAAGAAATAAAGAAACATTTGGACCAATATGTTATTGGGCAAGATGAAGCAAAAAAGATTTTATCTGTTGCTGTTTATAATCATTTTAAGCGTTTGAAATATCATTCATCTAAGAAAGATTCTAAAGATGTAGAGATAGAAAAGTCCAATATTATTCTTGTAGGTGAAACTGGTACGGGTAAAACTCTTATAGCTCGCACTATTGCAAAGATGCTTAATGTGCCGTTTTGTATTGCAGATGCTACTGTTATTACCGAAGCTGGATACGTTGGTGAGGATGTGGAAACAATACTTACTAGGTTGTTGCAAGCTGCGGACTACGATGTGAAGGCTGCCGAACGTGGTATTGTGTTCATTGATGAAATAGATAAAATTGCTCGAAAAAACGATAATCCTTCAATAACAAGAGACGTATCGGGTGAAGGTGTTCAACAGGCTTTGCTTAAATTGTTGGAAGGTGCGTTGGTCTCGGTGCCTCCTCAAGGTGGTAGAAAACACCCCGACCAAAAGATGATAACTGTGAACACTCAAAACATACTATTTATATCGGGTGGTGCTTTTGATGGTATAGATAGAATAATAGCATCTAGAATGAAAGCCAATGTGATTGGCTTTACAGAAAGTCGCAATCGTGTAGAGATTGACAAATCCAATATGCTTAAGTACGTAATGCCTCAGGATTTGAAAAAGTTTGGTCTTATTCCTGAGCTTGTAGGTCGTTTTCCAGTTCTTACTCATTTGGACCCATTGGATAAAGAAGCCTTGAGAAAGATATTGGTAGAACCTAAGAATGCTTTAGTGAAACAGTATCAAAAACTGTTTGAGATGGATAATGTAAATCTGAAGTTCGACGACGAAGCTTTGGATGCTATTGTGGAAAAAGCCATAGAGTATAAGCTTGGTGCCAGAGGATTGAGGTCGATAGTGGAAGCTATTGTTACTGATTTTATGTTCGAGATACCTGATAGCAAGAAGGCTGTCAAAGATGTAGTGATAACAAAAGAGCTAGTGTTGGAAGGTATAAACAAATCCAAGATGAACCTAGCTATGATGAGCGAATAATATAAACATTAATACATATACCAATGAAAAAAAGTTTGATTTTGATTTTAGTGTGTGGTATATTTGTGCCACAGCTATCAGCACAAAAATTGTCGTTGCAAGACAATAACAAAGTTTCAAGCGAAGTAAGTAAAATTACCGAGATAGTGCTTCCGGCTCCTGAAATGGGTGGTGGTATGCCTCTTATGGAAGCTCTTGCACACAGAGCTACTAACAGACGCTTCTTGCCCGAAAGCCTTTCGGAAGCACAACTTTCTAATTTGTTGTGGGCTGCCAACGGTGTAAACCGTACAAACTTGATGAAACGTACTGCTCCTTCGGCCAGAAATGCTCAAGAGATAGACATTTATGTGTGTATGGAAAATGGCGTTTTCTTCTACGATGCCAGAAAACATAAACTTACTATGGTTGTGGATAAAGATGTAAGAAAAGACATGAGCAACCAAAAGTTTGTGCCTACAGCTCCAGTAGTTTTAGTTTTTGTGGCTGATTTTACTAAGATGGATGGTTTTTCCGACGAAGCTAAGGAATTCTATTCCGCCACAGATGTGGGCTACGTAAGCCAAAATGTATATTTATATTGTGCTAGTAGCAATTTAGCTACTGTGGTTTGTGGCTCGTTCAATAAAGATTATCTTACTCAGCTATTGTCGGTCAAAGAAAGTGGAAAAGTGTTGCTTATACAACCTGTAGGTAAAATGGAAGAATAAGAAACAAACATTTTTCTCATAATAAAACATTAGGGAAGTAGAATTTATATATTAGATTCTGCTTCCCTAAATTTTTTTGTACCATTTCTTTTTACA
>JAFZEK010000024.1 GCA_017560705.1 Bacteroidales bacterium
ACCCGAACCATTCAAACCTATAATACCAATTTTTGCACCATAGAAGAAAGACAAATAAATATCTTTCAGCACCTGTTTCGATGGAGGATATATCTTGCTCACTCCCACCATCGAAAAAATAATCTTTTTGTCGTCGGCCATTTTTTTATATTCGTTTTTTATTTATTAATATCTACGCAAAAACACACGCTTCGTTTTTTTCTCACTTCATTATTCCACTAGCTATCACACTCCTACACTGCCACTTTCATTTGCCCCTTTGGGGATCAAAATCTGTTCTCAATAAATTGCTGTATAGGGAATACTCTCATCGTTTCGAAATACTTTACATCACTGTTATTAGCATTCTTCCTTTCATCTTCCCTAGTTCTCTTTTTATTGGATATCGGCTTTCGTATAACAATCTTCATTGTTGTCACCTTCTCTTTGTCGAACTCGCTATCATTAAAATCCACATGCAGCCTTTCGGCAGAACTGTAAATATATTCCATAAAGGTTTGAGAAGCATTCAATTGCTTCGCAGCAGTCCCATTTTTACCTCGTTTCAGCTCTATCAGCAAAACGAACGTACACACCTCATGATTCCTCTTCCTATGCTCTGCAAGCAAAATATAGTCGCAAAACTTTCGAAGCCCCTCCGGCGAATCATGACTTTTGTTGAAGAAAGGCAAAAAATCCTTTTCTTCCAAAGCCATTCTATACAGCGTTGTCTTCAAATCTTTCATCGGCATAATCTCTACACTCTGAGATTCTTTATCGCCCTTATCCTCTATCATTTTATCTTGCTCCAAAGATTTGAATTCCTCATTCAGAATCCTACACAGTTGGTCATATTCCGTCATGTCTAGTCCTCCTCCAAGCTATAAAAGAGCGTCTCGGTTATTCTATTTTGCTCATTGATAGTGTTGTCTATGCTTTCCACTGCAAACCCATTGTTGTCAATTTCAACATCCACCACGTCAAGATTCTTTTTTCGCTTACCAAAGTTGAAATACTTTATGGCAATGTCGTTTTTGTTCAGCAGCATAGAACTATCGTAGCCCAAATCCGTTACAAGCTGCGGATTCTTAGAATAAATGTTTTCCGCCATTATGAGATTGTTGATTTCTCTGATAATATAATCGCTGTGAGTGCTGATAATTATCCGCAAATTCTGCTTGCTAAGCAATGCAAAAATCCTAGTCAGCAACACCTGAACATCTGGATGAAAATTCATTTCAGGCTCGTCCACAATTAGCAAATCGCCCTTACGAGCAATGTGCTTTAAATAAATTACAAGGCTCGACATAGTTTTCACGATAGACGATGTCAGATGTATAGGCAAATGCTTGTTTTTCTCCATTTTATCCGACACAAATTCCACATCGCCATTGTCCGTTATCTGCACACTTCCTTGTAAAATTCCTTTTTCTATCTGCTCAGCTATTCCATAGTATGGGCTGATGTTTTTCTTTATGTTTTCTAGGTCGTTAGCTATTTTCAGGCTATCCCTAACAGCCAACGGATAGCGGCGAGAACTACCGTTGATTACTTCCAATATATCCAAACCTGAAGCAGTAGCACTTTGCTGCTGTATGCGGTCCACCAACTCATTGCGACTAAGAGAAAGCTCCGTCTTGAAAGTATAGATAGAATTCCGCTCCACAGTGAGCATTCTTACACCACCCATATTTTGAAAACATAGTCTAGAAAAGAAATGGTTTATCACAATCTGCAACACTGTTAAGTTCTCTCTTTCAGCAACTGACACATCTTCTCCGCTCACATAGTAGACTATTTTATCCGAAAACTCTTCTTTTGCTAATACAATTTCCTTTCCATTGTTTTTTAAACCGAAACGACAAGGTTTATTTATGATTTTGCAATAATCCTCGTCAGACAAGATTAAGGATATACTAAACTGAGAGAATAACTTATCCACCGTAGAATCGCCTATACCGAAAATACTACCAAGTTTACCTTTTATATTTGCAGAAAAATCTGCAATATAATTCTCTACAAATTCACGAGTTAATACAAATTCTTTATTTGCAGAAAAAAAATGCAGCAAATCATCTAGCTTTTTAGATACTACATAATCAGCACTTTCTAAGATTGCATATATTAGATAAGACAAATATGTTTTACCCGTACTATTAGGTCCACAAAACAACGTAAAAGGCTTATCCAAGTCCACAACAGCCTTTCGTATAGCTCCTAAATTTGATATTTCTACTCTCATTTTCAGTCAATCTTTATTCGTCATTAAAACATATTTATTTTCAAAAATCATACCTCCGCAAGAAAATTTACAGCCCTTTTTCCGCCATTTTGCTGCCTTTTTTTTTACAACCCCCGAAGAAACAAAAAATTCATCACGAGGTTTTGCCAACGGCATCATGAGGAAATTTCCGCATCCTGCTCGTAGAAAAAAAATGCAACCAAGGCTAACCAGCTCGTAATAAACGACTTTCTTTTGGTTGATTTTTCTCAATGGTCTTTCCAAACACACTTACTAGCTCTATAACACTCACTACAAGGAACTTACACCAACATCTCTTTGATTAAACACATAGCAAAGATACGAAAAAAAAATGACATAAACAACGTTTGTCCCAC
>JAFZEK010000194.1 GCA_017560705.1 Bacteroidales bacterium
ATACAATTAATTTTTTCATTTCTACTATATATTTTAATTATTATGTCTCTTTGTAACGCTTTTTGTCGAAACCTTACGCGTAGTATGGAGAAATATTTATCTCCCGATGGCGATGGAAATACATCGTGATGAAAATTTTGTTTCCTCGTGATGTATTTTACTTTTCATCTCGTAGAAAAATAAAGACTCTGAACAATAAAGTAAGCAAATGCGAGTTTTATTCTAATATTATGATTCCGAAGAGATATTGCAAGATATGGAGAAGTGGAATTCTTTTGTGGTGTTTCCTTTTTCTTGTTGCGTTTGGCGCAGTTAGGGTAAGAGGTGAAAGATAATTGCTTTTTAATTGCTAGAACGTTAATTATTACGATGATGTCAATGTCTTTTTGATTGTTTTTTATTATCAATGTCTAACGAAAAATGGATTTAGAAATTTGTGTAAACTCAGTACAGTCAGCATATAATGCGAAAGCGGGTGGAGCTACTCGCATAGAACTTTGTCATAATTTAAACGAAGGTGGCACTACGCCGTCATACGCTGCCATACGCTACTGTGCTCAGGAATTGAAGCTTAGAACTTACGTTCTTATACGTCCTAGGGCGGGAAATTTTGTTTATTCTGATTTGGAATTTGAAGCTATATGCCAAGATGTTCAGATTTGTAAACAGCTGGGAGCGAAAGGTGTAGTGGTGGGATTTTTGGATGAAAAATTTTGTGTAGATAGGGCTAAAACTGAAAAAATAGCCAACTTATGTGGCGATATGGAGCTTACTTTTCATAGGGCGTTTGATATTTGCAAAGACCCCATTGGTGGCTTGGAAACTATAATAGGCTGTGGTTATAATAGAATTCTTACTTCGGGACAAAAGCTTACGGCATTGGAAGGTATGCCCTTTTTGAAAGAGCTGAAAGAGAGAGCAGCCGGTCGAATAAAAATTATGGCAGGCAGTGGCATAAGTGCTACTAATGCGTTGGAGATTATAAAGACAACGGGTGTGGATGAAATTCATGCTTCGTGTAAGAGTGTGATAGGTAGGGATGAAAATCTGCGGATGGAGCATATTTTGGATGTGTCCAACGCGGAATATACCGAAACCGATTCGCAGTCTGTAAAATCTCTTTTGGATGTAGTGAAGAATTTTATCAATACGCAGCAATAGAAGTATGTTTAAGTACGTTAGGAAGCGGATACTATATGGTTTTTTTGTGATGTTGGGTGTTGCCATGTTGGTCTTCTTTTTGTTCAATATACTGCCTGGCGACCCCGCACGAATGATGTTGGGGCAACGTGCCGACAAAGAGAGTATCGATATAATTAATAGAGATTTAGGAAGAGACAAGCCTCTAGGGGTGCAGTTCTTGAGCTATGTGAACGATCTATCGCCCATATCTTTCCATAAAACTGTGGATACTAGTAGCTTTCTTTATCTGGATGACCAAAAATATTCGCCATATATTCCGTTGGCTACTTTTGAAAGCTCCTCACTGGTGCTAAAATATCCCTATTTGCGGAGGTCGTATCAGTCGAAGAGGAAGGTGTCTGAGATATTGATGGAGGCTTTTCCAAAAACGGCGTTGTTGGCGGTGGTGTCCATGGCTTTTGCCCTTGTCGTGGGCGTTTCCTTGGGCATATTCTCTGCGTTGAAAAAAGATAGTATTTTCGACAAGGCGGTGTTTGCTCTTTCGGCAGCGGGCATGTCTTTGCCGTCGTTTTTTGCGGCTATTCTTATAGCGTGGTTTTTCGCTTATAAACTAGCGGATTATACTGGACTAAATATGTTCGGAACGCTCTATTCTATCGACGATTATGGCTGTGGTGAGTATGTAGATTTAAAGAATTTGATACTTCCAGCTATTACACTGGGGATAAGACCGTTGGCAGTAATATCGGAGCTTACAAAGAGTTCCATGCTCGAGGTGTTGTCGCAGGATTATATACGTACTGCTCGTGCTAAAGGCCTTAGCAAGGGGCGTATAATATGGAAGCATGCTTTGCGTAATGCTTTAAATCCGGTAGTTACATCGGCGTCGGGATGGTTTGCTAGCTTGTTGGCCGGAGCTGTCTTTGTGGAATATATTTTTGACTGGAAGGGCATGGGGATAGTGATTGTGGATGGATTGGAAAAATACGATTTCCCTGTGGTGATGGGGGCTATACTATTTATATGTTGCATTCTTGTGCTTATCAACATCATTACCGATATATTATATGGCATACTTGACCCAAGAATAAGAATGAAGTAGCCACAGTGTTGTTTATTTTCTCAAGTGGCTACTTTGTATCTCTCTTTTTTTCGTTGCTATATGGCTGATGAGTAGAACTCTAGTCGCAGAGGACGTAGAGGTCTTCTCGTGGGTTTAGGTATAGGATTGGCATTTCGTGGGGGTTTACTACGGTGCGGTCTTCTTGCACTCCTATAAAGTACTCCATCACGTCTTTTTCCTTTGTAGTGACGGATATTAGCATTCCAAAATGATTGGTGGCTGCGTATTCTAGTGCGTCTACATCCACGTAGTGCGATTTCTTTTCTATCAGGTGTTTTTTACAATCTACGTTCAAGTTGCCGAACATCTTGTCGAGGAATTTCATATTAGCTATTCGTCGGGCTTTGAGAAATTCGTCGGTATAGTTTGGGGCGATGGCATGTACTAAGCTACCGTTGAAGCGTGCAAAATAGCTAGCCCATAGTAATTTATCTTTGGTCTCTTTTTTGAAATCTACGGTGAAAGCTATATTCTTCATCGTTTCGGGGTCAGAGAGTTTTTTTTGTGCCAAAAGGAATGCAGTCTTGCATTCTGAAAAATCTTTTAGCACATTTTTTCGTGCCATAGGCGACTTAGAGGTGGCGTTTTTGTCTACAGCTCCTACCACTGCTACAACGTTGAATGCCACTGGTAAAGCGGTAAGAATTTCTTTCGTTTTGCCTTTTACTGCACAGTAGGTCACATAGGTGGAGCATGTTATACTGTTTTTTATTTTCTTTAGTTCCTGCTCGGCTTGTTCAGTGGTTTCTATGGTATATTTAGGATCAGCTATACGCAATAGTATCAGTCCCTTTCTAAGTATGTTCGACAAAAACATAGCATGGGACAATACCACTTCCACACTAGAATAATCGGCGATGTATGCCGCTATATATTGTTCTTTTTTTTCTGCCATCTCTTTCTTGAAAATTTCTATCTAAAACGTGGTTATAATTAATTTATTTTGTGCTACTTCTAAATTTCCCCTCTCCTTGGGTTGCTGTTGCTTTTCTGTTCTGCTGTTATGGCGGATATTTTTCTATTTTTTATTGCTGATTGCCATTGTAATGTCGTTGTAGTACAGTCTATTGTCTTTTGTCTAAATGGTCTTCCAAAGCTGTGTTGTTGTCTTTTTTTTGTTTACATGTTATCAATATGAATAAAAAGTCGTATCTTTGAAAAACGAATGAAATAAGAGATAGAGATACAAATAATTATATAACAGTAATATGAGCAAGTTTCAGATGAGTGGCAAAATATTTTTGATGGCAGTAGCAGCTGTTTTTTCTCTAGCAGCTGTGTCTTGTGCTAGCGTTGGCTACCCCGAAGGGGGTGAGGTGGACCGCACGCCGCCAAAGTCACTTACCTCTTCGCCTGATAATGGAACAACGAATTTTTCCTCAGCCGAAATAAAAATTATTTTCGACGAGTATGTGCAGCTTAAAAATGTCAGCGATAATGTGTTGATTTCTCCTCCTTTTGCCCAAAAACCTGAGATAACGGCAAACGGAAAAAATGTGCAAATAAAAATTAAAGACACATTAAGGGAAAATACTACCTATCTCTTTCAGTTTAAGGATGCTGTGGCCGATGTGAATGAGGGCAATCTTTTGCCGTCGTTCGACTATGTGTTTTCCACCGGCGACGCTCACGACAGTTTGGTGGCCGACGGTAGGGTGGTGGACGCTCTTTCACTGAAGCCCGAAGAAAATATATATGTGTATCTTTACGACGACTTTTCCGATTCCGCAGTGGCGAAAATGAACCCTGCTTATTTGACCAAGACTGACAAAAACGGCTATTTTAAGCTGAAATATCTTGCCGATAGAAAGTATAAGATACTGGCTCTTAGCGACTCCGATAAGAGTGGAACGTACAATAACAGCACCGAAAAGCTTGGTTTTCTGTTCGATACTATTACTCCATTGCCCGACGACACTAGCCGTGCTCCGATGTGTAAAATGATAAGAACTTTTGTGCAAAAAACAGATGTTCAGCGTGTTGCTAGTAGCAATATGACAGAAAAAGGCAAAGCTAAAATAACAACCATTTTACCGATGGTTAACCCTAAAATCACTTCATTGTCTGGCGATGTGGTGACATATTTGAATGCCTCGAGCGACACTCTGCTTGTGTGGGCTAAGCAGCCTAGCGACTCCCTCACCATTTGGTTGAAAGATACAACGGGTATAAACGACACTATTAAATTGCGTATTTTCAAGACAAAACGTGGTACAACGCCTCTAGTATCTACCAATGCCAAGGGCTCT
Source organism: Bacteroidales bacterium (assembly GCA_017560705.1). Lineage (GTDB taxonomy): Bacteria > Bacteroidota > Bacteroidia > Bacteroidales > P3 > HGM05376. Next base: position 4,516 of record JAFZEK010000194.1, read on the forward strand.
TTGCCGTATTTCGACACGGTGCGGTTCGCCTTTGCCAATCCCGTGGATTCTGTGGTTGCCGACAGCTGTCTAGTATTCATAAAATCCGATGCCGATAGTTTGTGTCTACCTATTGTTTTTGAGGACGATACGAGACTGAAAGCTCACCTTGATTTTAAGCTGAAACCCGAAACAACTTACAAAATTACGTTGCCAAAAAACTCCATTTTCGACATATACGGCACTACCAACGATACTCTGCAGTTTACTGCTAAAACCACTTCGCCAGCCGACTATGGCACTATAAAAATAACCCTAGTTCCAGTTGCCGAAACCAATTTCTATATCGTTCAGTTGCTGATGGATAACGATAAAATAGTGGCTGAAAAAACTATGGACGCTAGTTCGCAAACTGCCGTAGTGTTCAACAATTTGAAAGCGGGTAAATATACCGTTAGGGTCATTGCCGACGCCAACAAGAACAGAAAATGGGACTTTGGTAGCTATTGGGAACACCTGCAGCCCGAAACTGTCTATTACCTGCCTAAAGTTCTGGAACTTAGAAGCAGTTGGGACATGGAAGAACTGTTGGATTTGAACGATTCTGACAGTCAGCAGGTAAGAGCAGCTAAATAGTGAACAAGGAAAAACGACTGAAAGATTTGTTTGCAATAAGATAGAAAAAACACTATAAAACGATAAAAGACAGATAATTATGATGTATCCAAATATACCCAATCTGAGACACACCGACACTGGTAATTTTTTCCTCATTGCAGGTCCGTGTGTCATAGAAGACGAAACTACTCCGCTAGCCATTGCTGAGCGTCTTGCAGATATAACAGACAGACTTAGAGTGCCTTTTGCTTTCAAAGC
>JAFZEK010000003.1 GCA_017560705.1 Bacteroidales bacterium
CAAATATTCCATTCGTAGGATTGGGATATATGTTTATGGCATCAATGTTGTGGTCTTGTATTCCAAGATCTTCTGTCCATATCTTTTCATCAATCAAAAATCCACCAAAATATTGACCATAAAAAGTTGATAGTTCTTTATATAACTCAACTATATCGCAATCACATTCTATACGTATATATTTATGTAGGTTACTATCCACGGCATCGGTATAAGGTCTGTAATAGTCTGTTACATTATGCCTTGCAAGAATGGCGTTGATACTGCTGTTGCCCGACGATGTATTGGAAATAGGATATACCGACGTGTCAAGTACGAAAACCATTACCGAATTGGCATACGGTATAACCATTTCAAACAAATTCAGACTTAACAATCTATCACGAAATCCAAGAATATCTACATCTTCGTTGTTTTGCGATTTAAGTTTAAAACCGTAAACTTCCAATGTATCAGTATTCTGAATTTCATAATAATAAGTATAATCGTGGAAATATGACTCGATTTGAAACGAGTCGAGCAGTGCATTCAATGCAGTGCTTTGAGTTAAACCACTTGAGTTTGGGATTGCCGAAGGGTCTTGAATAACAACCCCTATTTGTAGTCGATTTTCGATTCTATCTTTTTGTCCTAGTGTAACAACATAGAAAGATAGTAACAAAAGAGTTATTGAAAACTTTCTCATAATTCTAAACATTTTAAATTCAAGAAATATTTTTCCTTCTCTTTTTCGCAGCTGCTAATGCTTAGCATTCCTACGGCTACCAGTGCCAATAAGACGAACTTTAATTTAAGCGATTTTGTCATCTTTTGTATATTTTAAATTTCGGAGAGGCTTATATTTAAAGGCATTTATAATGCTTGGCGTACTTCCCTCTCACAACAATTCCGCCGACCGTAGGCCAATGATAGTTTGGAGCTCCTATAGGTCGGCTCCATCCTTGTCATCGCTTCCTATACATATAATACCAAAAAAAATGACAAAATCCGACAAACTTTTCTTTACTTTTAAGATTTTTCTTTTGACATAGTTGTTATATACTATATTTCAAGATTATAAAAATCTACAACAATTCAGTCGTTTTAACAAAAATCTTTTGCCCGATAATGTAACGAATGTGAGAAGGTAACGCAAATGTAGCATTATTATTGCTTGTATTCTATTCATATACATAGTAATTGGTCTGAATGATAATACCGGTTTTCGGAGCGGGAAATTTCCATCGCGATGGAGATGAATTTTCATCACGAGGGAATTTCATCTACATCACGATGGAAATAAATCCGGATCGGGGAGGAAAAAGGATGTATGTGATGAGACGTATGCTAAAGGGCGTATGCGATACGCCCCTACGGATATGCAGGCGGATAATTGTAGGGGCGAATCGCATTCGCCCAATATATATAGGGATTTCTGTTTATAATGGTTGCCGGGCATAGGTATGCGGTTTGGCATACGTAAGTGCCATACTTAGGGGTCAAAACTATGGGAGTTTTGGGTCGTAAGTATGGCACTTTTGGGTCGTAACCCGCCGGGTTAGGATGGCTAAGTGTGGGCGTTTAGGAGCAACAAAAAAGCGGGTTTTGAATCAAAATCCAAAACCCGCCAATATCATTTAGGCAACTTCTAAAAATTGCTTTGCAAGTGATTTGCGAATTTTTACTAGAAAGATTTCTAGTTTCTTTTGACCCATCATAGCGGGCTATGCGACCCCAAAAGAAATAGAAAGATTTCGGTAAAAAACGCAACGTTGCGATTAAGCGAGTAAAGAGCAATGCCTAAGCATTAGCTATTTCGAGCGATAGCAACATCGACGAAGTCAACGCACGCAAAAGTTTCAAAGAACCCTCTTTTATTTATCCCGAAACGTGGAATTTTTCTAATTCCTTAAATCGTTGGAGTAATCAACACATGCCATTGCTTGTCCGAATCCCTACGTTGTATATAGCCTTTAGACAGCAGATTGCCGATTTGTTTCTGTATAGCCGAAGTGTTGATACCTATTATCTTGGTCAGTTCGTTGTAGGTAATGGCGGGGGTTTCTTGCAATGCCATCAGTATCTTTGTGGTATTGGCACTTCTGAAAGTTACAATCTGACCATCGTACCACCAAACATTTTTGGAGGCTTTGGTTATAAAATCAATGTCTGCCTGTATCTCTGTCTTTACAAGATTGGTGAAATATGTATGAAAATGTCGTATTTCTCTTAGCGAAGCCTGTGCACCATCGGAAGGAGAGGGGCCCACAATAAGGTCTGCCTGATGCAATGCTTCCAAATAAGAATGCTTGTTGCGGCTACGTACCACTATCATAGGCCATCCATGCCTAGAAAGTATGTAATTTATCATTAGGCGGGCAATGCGTCCGTTGCCGTCTTCGAAAGGGTGGATACGTATATATCTGTAATGGAACAGCGATGCCAATTCCACAGCGGTGTAGTTGCCACTACTTTCAGCATCATTGTACCATTGTACCAAATCGTGCATCAAAGCCGGTGTTTCTTCGGGCGAAGCATATTCAAAACGCTCGCCATAGCGGGTGATAACGCTGTTGGGGCGTGTCTTGTATCGTCCCGCATGAACCACATAGCTCGATTGTATACCGCCTGGCAATGTAGTGTACACAGTATAATCTTCACGCAAAAGAGTATGATGAAGCTGGCGTATGAATGTTTCGGTAAGAGGTTGTTTTTCCTTTACTTCCTCGGTTATCATTTTTAGCCCAACGTTGCTGGCTTTCATCTCTTCGCAATCTTTCATATCGGCTTCGCCGCTCACTTTGCCAAAAAGAAGTAGTAGCTCCGTTTGGCCATAAGTAAGCGTGTTGCCCTCTATATGGTTGGAGTTGTAGTTATATTCCACCGTGAATTTTCGGGCAAGTTGAGCCTGTTTTTTATCGCTAAGTGGAAGTAGCGACAGCCATTTTTTGTATATTTCATCTATAACTTTCATAATATTGTATGTTAAATACCACCTATTTTGGTGGTATCTTACCACCTTTGCTGGCGTGTGCTATTAACGGTAGATAAGTGTATATATTGTATGGTATTTAGTTTTTGTGGCAAATTATATCTTACCTTTTATAGAGCATTGCCTAGAACTATGCTACGTTTTTCAGAGCCAAAGCCTCGCATTTTGTGAGGGAAAGAACTTTCGTAGTGTCAGTACGGCATATTCGTACTGACACTACGAAGGGTTCGTACTGACACTACGAAAATAATCCGTCCCGCAAAAACATAACTCTATTCTCAGTTAATTTCCTTGCCGTTCTCCGTTAAGTCGGGTTTCAGCTTAGAGGGAAAGTTGTTTTGAGAAGTAATAGATCTCAACTGAGAAGTAATGGATCTCTAAACCATCTTCAGTGTAAATCGAAAAATGTTTTAGGCATTTATGTATTGTAGTGCTATCGGTAAGCACTTGCAAATATTATGGTTTACGAATCTCAAACATAAGAGCTGCACAAAGCCCAAAACCATGGAGGAAGTTTTGGGCGTTTACATTTTTATATATGATTATTAGTTATTCCATTCTATTGCAATGCCAATAAAACAATCATTCTTTTCATCTCTATTTCTCCATTCTTTCAAAATTATAAGGCCATCCTGTAGCATTTCCCATATTGTTTATAGTGTAATTTAAAATATATAAATTGCTATCCGAGTGAAAATGGAAATAATATTGACTACCTCCACCAGACCCATCGAAGTACAGATAATTACCCTTAAAATCGTAAGTAGTATTCAAACTATCAAATACAGATGACTCACCTGTAGTATTAGTAGCAACCACAGTATTGTTTTCGCTAAATACTAGTTGGAGAGTTCCACTTTCTGTATACAATTCATCGGTACACACCCATGTTCCCGTAAATGGGTTATATGGTTTTTCGCTCGATGTAGGTTCTTGTCCTTCTTTTTCTTCGCAGCTTATGATACTAATACTTCCCATAACTACTACTGCCAATATGACGTGTTTTAAAATTACGTTCTTCATAATATTTTCAATGTTGAAATAATTAATAAAATCAATTAAAACCAAGGTTGTTCATAATCTATGTTTAAACTCAAGAATACTTTTTGATTATTTTTGGGCTTATCTGTTGTAAATACTTTTAGATAATTGGAATAGACACTTTCTGCTTCCCAGTCTGTTTCCACATCGATATATATATTAGCATAGTTTCCACCAAAGCTATAATAGCAACTTATTTCCTCACTTACAAATGGACGAATAAGCATTCTGCTAACAACATACAATGTTTTATTATCAAAGTCAACTTCTTTCGGCAAAGGGCAATTTGGAAATAATGAATCATATTCTGCTAGAGACTTGACTTCGATATAATTATTACTGCCTCTATATACTTTAAAGAAATTAGTTTTTATCTGATTTGCTAATTCCTCATCTTCTATAGGAATTTCTTCAATAGTTTCGCATATTGATTTTTCTGTTGTCGGAATTTCATCATTTTCTTCATTTTCTCCCTTTTCGCAGCTCATGATACTAATACTTCCCATGACTACTATCGCCAATGCGGCGAATTTTAAAAATGCTTTCTTCATATTGTATAATATTTTAAGCCGTTGCACTAATTTTATTTCTTATGCCTATATGACACATATAGGGCTTTATTTGATGCTTAACTAAAAGTTAATATTGCTTCAAGCATGTAGTATATTCGCTATATCGAAGTGATACTTTCTTGATTTCAAAGGCGTTTTGGTGTATTTTTTTGTTCTAAAATTTATGGTTTGCCATGTTTCTTTTATTGTATGATAATATTTCATACACTCGTTCGGTACTACGACTTCCGTCCATTTGAACTGTTCGGAAATTCCGAACAGTTGATTCTTTATCTCGTTCTGTTGGTATACCAACGGGTCTTTGACGCTGGCTAGTTGCCAAAAAAGTCTGTAATTATCTTGGCTTTGGCAGCTCCTACCACTTTGGCCAAATCCTCGTAGGGCGTGTTTTTTATTTGCTTCACCGAGTTGAACTTTAGTAGTAGTTCTTGTGCTGTTTTGGTTCCTATTCCTTTTATCTCGGTAAGCGACGTTTTTATCGTTCCTTTGGTTCTCTTGTCGCGGTGAAACGAGATGGCAAACCTATGCACCTCGTTTTGTATCTGTTCCAGTAGATGGAACAAAGCACTCCTAGGAGCAATGCCTATAGCCACTGGTGGAAAGCCGTAGAGGAGTTCGGCGGTACGGTGTCTGCTGTCTTTGGCAAGACCTGCAATGGGTATGGATAGTTTTAGTTGGTCTTCTATCACGTTTCTCACCACTTCCATCTGTCCTTTGCCGCCGTCCACTATTATAAGTTGTGGCATAGGTTTGTTTTCGTCGTGCAGTCTTTTGTATCTTCTGTACACTACTTCCTCCATGGAGGCGTAGTCGTCGGGTCCTTCCACCGTTTTAATGTTGAATTTTCTGTATTCGGCTCTTAGTGGACGGCCGTCGGCAAAATGCACCATTGCGGCCACCGGGAATGCCCCTTGGATGTTGGAGTTGTCAAAACACTCTATGTGTCGGGGCAGTTCGGGCAAGTTTAGCTCGGCTTGTATCTTTTCCAGCAGTAGCAGCTTGCCACCTTCGGGGTCCACAAGTAGGCGTTGTTGGTTACGCTCGTGTTGGAAATATCTCACGTTTCGCATCGAAAGGTCTAGCAGCTCCTTTTTGTCGCCTCTTGCAGGTATGGTTTGCGTCAGGTATCCTTCAGGGATGTCCACAGGGCATGGCACAATAATTTCTTTGGCAGTGCTTCCTACTCTTTCGTGCAGCTCGGGAATGGCAATGGCCAGGATTTCGGCATCCGTCTCGTCCAGCTGCTTTTTTATCTCGGTGGAGTAGGAGTGTATTATGCCACCGTTCTTTATTCTCATAATGTTCACGTAGGCATATTTAGAGTCGGAGAGTATGGAGTATACGTCCACGTCTCTCACCGTGGTGTTCACCACTATGGATTTGCTTTGGTACTGCTCTAGCAGCACAATCTTTTGTTTCAGTTTTTCGGCTTCTTCAAATTCCAGAGCTTCGGCTTTTTCGAACATCTGTTTTTTCAGGCTGTCTAGTATCTCCTTAAAGTCGCCTTTCAGTATTTTGCGTATCATATCCATAGTGTGGAGGTATTCCTCTAGGCTTTCGTCGCCGACGCAAGGGGCGTTGCATAGCCCCATCTGTGCATTCAGGCACATCTTGTGTTTGCCGCAGGCTATGCTTTCGGGTGTAAGGTTTTGCTTGCAAGTGCGGTAGGCAAAGAGCTTGCGTATAATGTCTTGAAGCTCGTTCATTATCTTTTTGTTTGGGTAGGGCCCAAAGAAAGTGCCAGAGGTGTTGGCACGGTCGCGTGTAAAGATAAGTCGGGGGTAGATTTCGTTCGTAATACATAGGTAGGGGTAGGTCTTGTCGTCCTTAAGCATACTGTTATATTTGGGTTGCAACTTTTTTATCAAGTTGTTCTCTAGCAGCAATGCTTCTGTTTCGCTGCCCACCACTATGTATTCTATGTTGTATATCTTCCTTACAAGTATACGAATCTTAGGCGAAAGGTCGTTGAAGTGGCTGAAGTATGACGACACTCTTTTCTTCAAGTTTCTAGCCTTTCCCACATATAAAATCATTCCCGATTCATCGAAGTATCGGTATACTCCAGGTGTTTCGGGAATGGTTTTGAGCATATTTTTTATACGCTCCATGTTTTTATTTATAGCAGCGTTGCCCTCCTGCATCTTACTCTATGTTTATATCCATGTTAGATTTTTCTATCTTCAATCCAAATGAAGCAATGCCTTTCAGTTCGTAGTATTGCGTAGCGTTCTTTATCTCAAATTGGTGAATACCCGGATGGTTGAAGTAGAAGTATTCCCGAGCTTTGGCGGTGTATTCCACAAAATCGCCTACGGCATTGCCTGTTATCTTACCATCTTTGGATTTTAATATCACATCGCTCATAAACACACGGCTACTGCCTTCTTCGTCTTTAAGGTTCACTACCAATGGCACATTCGACAGCTTAAGCACGTTGGTGTCCACCATCAAGGTGAAATATATATTGTAGCAGTCTTTCACGTTTTTCACCTCAACCTCGAAAGTTTCGGGTTCGAAACGCATCCAGGTGCCGTTGGACATATTATGTTTCTCGTCGAAGATTACCTTATCAGTACAGCTGCTCAACGCTATAGCTACCACTGTAGCCACTAATATCAATGTTTTTCTCATCTCTCTATATCTCTTGTTCTATCTTTTATACTTTACTATTCAAAAAAATAACCTACTACAGTTTCAGCTTTTCAAAGTTCTTTCCATACACACCTTGCACCTTAGCTACGGATATGAAAGCCTTAGGGTCTGAACTTTGTATTATCTCCATAATGGATTGCTTGTCAACTTTTCTAGCAATTACAAGCAGCACCTTTTGGTCGCTCTTGCTATACCATCCCCATCCATCGAGCAGTGTAACACCACGACCTACCTCGTTGCCAATGCGGTCGGCTATCTCCTTGGTGTGTTGCGAAAACACCATTATTTGGTACGACTGTTTGAAACCATCGATAACCATATCCAGAGCATAGGTCATAACACCCATTTGCACGTAGCCGTAAACCACGTTTTCTATAATTCCGGACACAAAGAATGAGCAACCTATAATGATAATATCCAAATACAAGATAACCTTGCCCGGGCTAATGTTGTAGTACTTGTTAAGTATCAGGGCTATAATATCAGTTCCGCCGGAGTTGCCACCCATAGAGAATGCCAAGCCTATACCAGCACCGGCAAGACCACCGCCAATGATGGCACACATAAAGGGGTCGAACTTCGTAATGTCTATCAAATTCTGAATCTCAATAATTTGCTGAAAGAATATGAAAGACCCGGACGACACAATGATGCCATAGATAGTGTTTAAGCCAAACTTGGCACCTAGTATTTTCAATGCCACAAGGAAGAGCAGCGTGTTTATTACAAAGCTAGAAATACCCACAGGTATCTTTTCGCCCGAAATAAAGAATATAATGGACGATATACCGCTCACTCCTCCACCAATTATTTGGCTCGGAATAAGAAATGCCGACCATC
>JAFZEK010000195.1 GCA_017560705.1 Bacteroidales bacterium
AACCAATCGGACATGACCAACTGGCTCACTTGGCAGCTATACCAACTGAAAACAATTCACGGAGCATGGACTTGCTTGTTTTATGTTGCGATAGGTTATATCACTTGTTCATTTTTATCCAACACCTCCCGATACCTAGGCATGTATTTCCTAAGCCCTATACGCAACGGCATGATACAACGCATCCGCAACGATTTTTATCATCATATTACCATTCTGCCGGTGTCTTTCTTTTCATCCAAAAGGAAAGGCGACATCCTAAGTCGCCTTTCCAACGACCTTGCGGATATAGAATGGTCGGTATTCAACTGTCTGCAAATGCTTATTAAAGACCCTGTAAATATAGTAGTATTCCTTATTGTGCTCATTTTCATCAGTCCTAAGATGGTATTATTTGCCGTTGTAGTACTACCATTGGCACTATGGGTTATAAGCAAAGTGGGCAAAAGTTTAAAACGAAATTCTACCAAAGGACAAGACAAACTAGGCTACGTATTCTCCATACTAGAGGAAACCCTATCGGGTGTAAGGATTATAAAATCATTCAACATGGAGCAAGAAATGGAAGAACGCTTCAAAAAAGAAAACAAAGAATACACCAAACGAATGATAAAAGTAGCCAAACGCAAAGAACTAGGGTCTCCGCTAATAGAACTACTAGGCACACTTATACTTGCCACCATAGTAGTATTCGGTGGCATGCTCGTTGTAAACGGAGAGCTCAGGGCATCCATACTCATATTCTTCGTAATCATATTTTCTCGTATAATACCCCCAGCACAAGCCGTAGTGTCGGCATACTATAATCTGCAAAAAGGAAGTGCTGCAGCCAAACGCATATTCGAAGTACTCGATGCCAAAGAAGGAATAATAGAAAAAGAAAACGCTATAATAAAAACCACATTAGAGTCGGGAATAGAATATAAAAACGTCAGCTTCGACTACCAAGACGACGAGAACAACCCTAATACACCTACATACGTTTTGAAAGACATAAACCTATTCATAGAAAAAGGGAAAACAATAGCTATAGTAGGGCCATCGGGTGCTGGAAAAACAACTCTAGTGGATTTGCTGCCACGCTTCTACGACTGCACCCTTGGCGATATACTCATAGATGGTATATCTATCAAAGATATGAATATTAATTCTCTCAGAGAACTTTCTGCCATAGTGTCGCAAAACTGTGTACTGTTCAACGATAGTATACTTCACAATATAGCTTTCGGCAAACGAAATGTGAATATAGAAGAAGTAATAAATGCAGCCAAGATAGCCAACGCCCATGAATTTATAAGCCAACTACCCAACCAATACTATAGTTCCATCGGCGATAAAGGACTAACATTATCCGGAGGGCAACGCCAACGCATAAGCATAGCTCGTGCCGTACTCAAGAATCCTCCAATCCTCATCCTCGACGAAGCAACATCGGCACTAGACACCCAATCGGAGTTCCTAGTACAACAAGCGTTGGACAGACTTATGAAAAACAAAACTTCAATAATCATAGCTCATCGCTTATCGACCATACAACACGCCGACGAAATAATCGTAATGGATAAAGGTGAAATAATAGAACGTGGAACACATAAAAAACTGATTGAAAAGAACGGTTTATACAAGAAATTAATCGATTTACAGAGCTTTTCATAGAATAAATATTGAAAAAATCTTCATTTTTTCAATATTTATTCTCAAATAGTTAGATGTAAAACTAAAAAAAATATACATACTTATTGCCTAAAAATAGGCTCTAAATGAAAAAAAAAGCGTACCTTTGCAAACTGAAACGCACGGAGAGATGCTCGAGTGGTTGAAGAGGCACGCCTGGAAAGTGTGTAAACGTCAAAAGCGTTTCCAGGGTTCGAATCCCTGTCTCTCCGCTAGAAAACCCATAGTAATTGGCAATCCAATTGCTGTGGGTTTTTCAGTTTTATACTTTTTGTTTCACCGTACAATAATAATAAAATCATTAAAAAAAACTCAATAAAACACCTAATCTATAAGCATATACCTACTTTGTAGGCATCGTTTAGCCAGAATAGAAAAGCTCCGAACTAAATCTAATTTCCCAGAAAAGCTATTCTTTAGTTTATCTGACATAAACAATACAATATATATTCCCCATGAAAAAATTGGACAAAAAATAGTATAGTCAATTTCTAAAAATTGCTTTGCAAGTGATTTGCGAATTTTTACTAGAAAGATTTCTACTTTCTTTTGATTGAGTAT
>JAFZEK010000196.1 GCA_017560705.1 Bacteroidales bacterium
AAAGCAAGAACTATTGTATTATAATGGCCGGAGGCATAGGAAGCCGCTTTTGGCCATTGAGCAAAGACAACTATCCAAAACAATTTTTGGATATATTGGGTACAGGCAAGAGCTTTATCCAAAGCACTTTCGAGAGGTTTCTACCCATCGTTCCAGCGGAAAACTTCTTGGTAGTGACCAACAATGCCTACAAAAACCTAGTGCTAGAACACCTACCACTACTAAAACCCGAACAAGTGCTTTGCGAACCCATGAGGCGAAACACTGCACCTTGCATAGCATACGCCACATATCACATTATGGCACAATGCACCGAAGCAAACATCGTAGTTACCCCTGCCGACCACTTAGTGACCAACGAAATAGAGTTTCAAAACATTATTTCCAAAGGTTTTCATTTTGTGGAACAAGCAGAACACAGCGAGTCGCTACTCACAATAGGGATAAACCCATCTCGTCCCGAAACAGGTTACGGCTACATCCAAGTGAACAAAGAACAGCCTACAACCACCGGACAAGTAGTAAAAGTGCAAAGTTTCACCGAAAAACCTAACCACGAAAAGGCTGTACAATTCCTTGCAGAAGGCAATTACTTTTGGAATTCGGGTATATTTATATGGAGCTTACAAGGCATAAAACAGGCTCTCAACACCTACCTTCCCGAAATCACCAACGTTTTCGACCAAGGAAAAGAAGCCTTTGGCACCCACGACGAACAAGCATTCATCAATGACAACTTTGGCAATTGCCCAAACATCTCTATAGATTATGGTGTGATGGAGAAATCACCAAACACCTTTACTATTCCTGCAGACTTTGGTTGGAGCGACATTGGACCATGGGGTTCACTTTTCACTCATGCTTCTAAAGACGCAAACAACAATGCTTGCAACGGCAAAATAGTGGCTGTAGACACTGCCGATACTATAATAAATATAGAAGACGGCACCGAAGCCGTGGTGCAAGGATTGAAAAATTACTTAGTGGCTTATCGCGACAAATCATTACTTATATGCAAATTGGACGATGAGCAACAAATCAAAGAGTGGATAACAAAGCTATAGAGCACAGCAGCCAATAATAAACTCCTAACGTACAATACATTATTAGTTGAAATAAAAAAATATGCTGTTATATGAGAAAAATATAGTATCTTTGCAGTTTGAAAGTGTGGCAAAAGATAAGCTACATAGCATTAATAATACATCCCAGTTTTGGATGCTAACGGGTTCGGCATTTAGGATTGGAAAAATAGATTAAAATAATTGAACCCCCCATTAAATACAATACATAACAATGGCAAAACTATATAACGCAGTTTCCGCTGAAGAAGCAGTAAAAGTAATAAAATCGGGCGACCACGTACATATCAGCTCAGTATCGTGTGCTCCATTATGTCTAATCGAAGCAATGTGCGAAAGAGGCGAAAGAGGCGAACTTAAAGATGTTCATATCCATCACTTGCACACAGAAGGCGAAGCTCCATACGTAGATCCAAAATTTGAAGGAATATTCCAACACGATGCATTCTTTGTTGGTGCCAATGTTCGCAAAAGCGTACAACAAGGATATGCCGATTATATTCCAGTGTTCTTAAACGAAACAGCTCGTCTTTACCGCGACAACTATATTAAATGTAATGTAGCTCTTATACAAGTAACTCCTCCAGATGAATTTGGATATGTATCTATGGGACCATCTGTAGATGCTACTTTAGCCGCTGTAGAAAATGCCGATTATACAATAGCAGTAATAAACAAATATGTTCCTCGCACATTTGGTGACGGTCTTATCCACCTAAGCAACATCGACATATTTGTAGAAAAAGATGAACCTCTAGAAACAGCTGCTCCCGGTCAACCATCAGAAGTAGAAAAAGCTATCGGTCGTCATTGTGCTGAACTTATCGAAGACGGTGCTTGCTTACAAATGGGTATCGGATCTATTCCTAACGCTACTCTTTCTTGTCTTACAAACCATAAAGACCTTGGAGTTCACACTGAAATGTTCTCTGATGGTATATTAGAACTTGTAGAACGTGGTATTGTAACAGGTGCTAAAAAAGCCTTAGACAAATACAAAATGGTTTCTACTTTCGTAATGGGTTCTCAAAAGACTTACGATTTCTTGCACAACAACCCAAGAGTACTTATGAAAGATGTGGCTTATACTAACGATCCTTTCATCATTGCTCAACAACCTAAGATGGTATCTATCAACTCTGCTTTGCAAGTAGATATTACCGGTCAAGTATGTGCCGACTCTTTAGGAACTAAGTTCTACTCGGGAGTAGGTGGACAAATAGACTTCATTTATGGTGCTTCTCGCTCTAAAGGTGGTAAAGCTATCATAGCTATGCCTTCTATTACAGCTAAAGGTATAAGCAAAATTGCTCCTACTTTGACTGAAGGTGCCGGTGTTGTAACTACAAGAAATCACATCCACTGGTTTGTAACTGAAAATGGTGCTGTAAACCTTTACGGAAAAACATTACAAGAACGTGCAAAACTTATCATCTCGATAGCAGATCCAAGTGCTCAAGAAGAATTGGATAAAGCTGCTTTCGAACGCTTCGGTTCGCACTTCCACTTTGTTACTAAATAACATATACAATATATAAACAATTTCTCGAAGCACTACACCTGCTGTAAGCGTTTAGTGCTTTAGCAAAGCTGCTAAGATTATTATTCTTAGCAGCTTTTTTTTGTCTGTTAATCATTCGCAGCTCTATGTGTAGCACTACCATCACGCACAGTATTTCCATCGAAAGCAACATCTTCACACAGTTCTTATCAGCAACTTTGAAGCTATCCACAACGGCTCTAAAACCTTTTTTAAACAATATTGTTTTGCTATGTGGAAAAAATATTGTACTTTTGCAAGTCGTTTAAAACAGTGTTGCATACTGCTTATACCGTATAGCTAGCACAGTTATTTATTAATAGGCAAGCAGTATTAAGCACAAAAGTAACAAAAGTATTAACCATAAAACATTAACGATATATGCTTTCAGAAATAAACTTTGTAGAAATAATCAGTTCTTTTGTTGTGTTGTTTGCTATTATAGATGTCACTGGTTCTATTCCAATATTTCTAAGCCTTAAAAGCCAACAGAAGAGCATAAAAGCATGGCAAGCGAGCTTAGCCTCGTTGGTGCTTTTCATAGTATTCTTCTTTTCAGGCGATGCCTTGTTGAGACTTTTCGGGGTAGACCCAGCCTCTTTTGCTGTAGCAGGTGCGTTGGTAATCTTCATCTTGGCAATGGAAATGGTGCTAGGCATAGAGATAATAAAGAACGAAGGAGGTGGCAATGGCGCATCCATAGTTCCCATAGCTTTCCCGCTTATTGCCGGACCCGGAGCGTTGACGGCTCTACTATCTTTGCGTGCCGACAACGCGGTTATAAACATTATGATAGCCTTAATCCTCAACGTTCTATTCGCATTCATCATACTAGCATCCATCGAAAAGATAGAAAAGATAATAGGCAAAGCCACTATATTTATCCTCCGAAAATTCTTCGGAGTTATACTTTTGGCTCTAGCCGTAAAGATGTTTGTAAGCAATATAACCGTAGTTATAGACTCCATAACCCACTAAAAAAATACATTTTATCTTAAGCACACATCAATAGCACACCACACAATGAACAAAGTACGACAAATAATTAGCAAGCCCGTTGTTATAATAACACTGTTTACAGTCTTTTCCATTATAGCAAGCACCCAGTCGCTTTTGAGGTCGCCGAAAGAGTATACATATCAGAACGAAACATATACTCAAACGAGCTACAATAATTATCAAATATTCAAATCGTCGTTCCATCACTTAGTGGACGATAAAGATTTATATATCCTCTATCTCGACGAGCATTGGGATTTATACAAATATACACCATCCTTTGCAGCATTCTTTGGGTTTTTTGCTTCTTTCCCCGACTGGCTAGGGCTGAACCTATGGAATCTTCTCAACGCCTTGGTGCTAGCCTTTGCCGTATATTATCTACCCAAAGCCACCAACACACAAAAAGGACTTATATTACTCATCTGTGCTATAGAGCTTATAACATCTCTGCAAAACACACAATCCAATGGACTTATAGCAGGACTTATGGTGCTTACCTTTGTCCTACTAGAAAGGGATAAACCCCTTTGGGCTACACTCTGTGTCGTTTTCTCGGTATACATAAAACTATTTGGAGTACTCGGCTTCATACTCTTTTTGTTCTATCCCAAAAAAAATCGTGCTGCCTTGTATTCTGCTATGTGGGCAATAGTGTTATTCTTTTTGCCTCTTATATTCGTATCTTGGCAGCAATACACCACTTTGCTAGCTAGCTTTGCCGACATGCTTACCACTGATCACGATAACTCCTACGGCTATTCCGTGCTAGGATGGCTACACTCTTGGTTCGGATGGAATGGCAATAAATTTGCCGTTGTAGGCATAGGTGCATTACTGCTTATACTACCCATGATACAAATAAAAGAATATTCCGACCAACACTTTAGAATAAAAATACTAGCCTCGGTACTTATATGGATGGTAATATTCAACCACAAAGCCGAGTCGCCAACATTTATTATAGCTATGGCCGGCGTAGCACTATGGTTCATCTTTGCACAAAAGAATTGGGTAAACATTACTCTATTCATCATTGCCTTTGTGTTCACATCGCTATCGCCAACCGATATTTTCCCAAAAAGCGTGCGAGACAATATCGTGAACCCCTATTGCTTAAAAGGCGTAGCGTGCATACTCGTATGGATAAAAATAAACATAGACCTTTATACTGAACATCTAGGAAAAAGAAAGAACACCCATGAAATCAAAGAACACCACAGTGCTTAAAGCACTACATTTGCCGACCCATGTAGTTATAACAGCCAAATTATATTTGCTGTTACTAGCCATCTACACAGTATTCAGGCTCCTTTTGTTTTTCACTTGCTTGCCCAAGATGGGCGATGCCACACTAGGAGATATACTTACCGCCTTCGGCATAGGTGTTCGGTTCGACTGCGTAGTTATAGGCTTTGCCATAGCATTACCCGTAGTTCTCATAACCATAATGTCGTTTATAGGCAAGACCTACAAAGCTTTAACTATAGCTACAACCACCATTTTGACAATTATCCTTGTACCCACTTTTGCGGTGTGTGCAGCTGATGTGCCCTACTTCAATCAGTTCTTTATCCACTTCAACTCCGCAGCCTTCGATGGACTAGAAGGCAATGAAAGCGTAGTGACTAAAATGATTTTTCAAGAAGCACGATTCAGCCTTATGATAGTGCTAACAATCGTTGTAAGCATAGCATTTGGCATAGTAGCCCATCGAATTATGAGCAAAACACCGCTAACCCCCAAACACTACATTAGCAAAAGCATATACACCGTGCTGCTACTTATGCTAATGTTTGCCGGCATGCGTAGCAACCTCAACTTTAAAACACGCCCTATCCACACAGGCATAGCCTACTTTGGCAACAACCAATTCCTGAATCAGCTAGGACTAAACCCCGTATTCGTGTTCCTAAACAGCTTCACCCACACCGACGAAGAGAAGCTAGAACTTATGGATACCCCCACAGCCCTAAGCAAAATACAAGAACGCTACGGCATAAACAACCCAAATACACACTACCCCCTAGCCCGAACCGTAAGCTACCAACAGCCACCACGCCACCTCAATGTGGTGCTGATACTTATGGAAAGCATGAGTGCCAACAATATGGCACGCCATGGCAACACAAAAAAACTAACACCTTTCCTAGACAGCCTGGCAGATAAAAGCCTATACTTCGACAACTGCTACACCATGGGCAACCGCACTTGCAGTGGGATGTACAGCACCATAACAGCCTATCCCTCACTATTCGACAAACAGCCCATGTATGGCACACCCATAAGGCAATACAACACCTTGCCTCTAGAGCTGAAAAAACACGGCTACAACACCACATTCTTCTTAAGCCACGACAAAAACTTTGACAACTCCAACGGCTTCTTACTTGCCAACGGCTACGACAAAGTTTTCTCTCAAGAAGACTATCCTGCCCAAGAAATAAAAAACACTTGGGGTGTATGCGACGAATATTTGCTGAACTTTGCTCTACAAGAAATAAACACTATGGCACAGAAAGGCAATCCATTCTTGGCTACCATACTAACTATCAGCAATCATCCGCCCTACTACTTCGACCCCTCTTTTGCTTTCCGCAACAGCAAAGATGAAGAAAAGATAGTAGAATACGCCGACGCTATGCTACAAAACTTCTTTGCCAAAGCACAAAAAGAATCATGGTTCGACAGCACGATCTTTGTGCTTATTGCCGACCACGGCAACGCCCAAGACATAACCTACCCTCTACCTCTAAGCTACTTTCATGCACCGCTTATGTTCTATGCCCCTGCCATAATAGCACCGCAGACCAACAATAATATGGCCAACCAAATAGATGCGTTCCCCACCATAATGGGAATGCTACGCCTACCCCACACCGCCAACTACCTTGGCATGGACCTAGGAAGCACCACAAGAGAATACGCCTGCATAATGAATGTGAGCGGATATGCCATAATGGACAACGAATGGATGCTATACTGCAAAAAGAACACACTAGAAAAACGACTATACAAATACCGCAGCCTAAGCACCACCAACTACATAAACGAAGAAAAAGAACGTGCCGAACGGATGGACAAATACGGAAAAGAAATGTGGCAAACAACACAATATATACTAGACAAGCATGCCACACTAGTGAAAGACACCACGGCCGCAAAGCCATAGAAACACACACCGACAAAGTTTTTTTTGAGAAATAGTTTCCCAATTCAAAACTTTTGTCGTACCTTTGTAAAATAAAATAATAGACGAATACGAAAATATCTTTTTATAAATCAAAATAATAACGTTCATAATGGAAATTATAGGAAAACTAATACGCATTTTGCCAGAACAATCGGGAGAAACAGCAAAAGGAAGATGGGTAAGAGGCGGCTTTGTAATAGAAACATCTGAGCAATATCCACGCCAAGTGGCTTTCACAATGTTCGGCGAAGACCGTGTGGCTATGATAAAAGGTATAGCATTAGGCACTCAAATCAACGTACATTTCTCGCCGGAATCCAGAGAGTTTCAAGACCGCTGGTACACCGACTTGCGTTGTTTTAGGATAGACACATTCAACCCTGCCCCTATGGGAGCACCTAACGGATATGCCGCTCCTCAACAACCTCAAGCCTACGGAAACTATGGACAAATGCCTCAGCAACCTGTGCAGCAAGCTCAGCCAATGCAACAAGCTCCAGACTTTGCTTCGGCTCCTATGCCTACATCCGACAACTCTATGGCTGTAGATGACGACTTGCCTTTCTAGATGAATAAATATACGGCAGAGGGTCGTGTGCAATACTGTTGCATACGGCTCTTTTTTGTGTAGTGCCGTTGCAAAAAACATTGCAACACAACACAGAGCGACACCCTAAAACTAAAGGCAACTTCTAAAAATTCCACGTTCTAGGAAATTAAATTGATTACAGAAAGAACTTTTGCGTGCTTTGACTTCGTCGATGTTGCTATCGCTCGAAAGAGCTAATGCTTAGGCATTGCTCCTTACTCGCTTAATCGCAACGTTGCATTTTTTGCTAAAATCTTTCTAGTAAAAATTCGCAAATCACTTGCAAAGCAATTTTTAGAAATTGCCTAAATAGCACTGCCAGTGCCACCACTCTCGGCACACCATACTACACAAACAAAAAGACAAAAATAGCGTTTTAAAAACAAGAATACACACTAAACCAACATACATTATGACAAAAGACGAACTGCGTAAAAGCATACGCATGGAAAAGAAAAAAGTATCATTGGCAGATAAAAAGCTACGCTCACAAAATATATGGGCAAAGGTAGAAACAACGCCAGAATTTAAAAACGCCAAAGTGGTGCTTATGTATTGGTCTATGGACGACGAAGTATTCACCCACGACTTTGTGCAAAAATGGGCTACCGACAAAACCATTCTACTACCCGTAGTGGACGGCGACGACCTAAGAATTAAAGCCTTCAAAGGCATTGAAAACCTAGACTGCGACAACCAATTTGGTATTGGCGAACCTCAAGGTGACGACTTTGACAACACCGACAGCATAGATCTAATAATTGTGCCCGGTGTAGCTTTCGACAAAAACAAAAACAGAATGGGACGCGGAAGAGGATATTACGACAAACTACTTTCCTCTTCCAAAGCTTTCAAAATAGGTGTAGGATTCGACTTTCAGGTGCTAGACAAAGTGCCTACCGAAGAGTTCGACATTCCTATGAACCGAATAGTTGCCGAAAGTAATATATACTAATAGAATGCTCTAAACATACTGTTTTTTGACCAACATACTACTTCGGTAGATAATTTTTATTGATAAAAAGTGTTTTATGCTTGCATATTACACTTTTTTTTTGTTACTTTGTGGTGTGTTTTGCACACAGCATACTTTTGTAATACTTTGTTTCATAATAAAATAAACAATAATAACGATGAAAAGATTTATAAGAAATATAGTTTCAGCCACATTGGTTTTGGGTTTAGTAGCAGTTGGAGCTACAACAACTACAGCTTGTTCGTCCTCCAAATCTACTGCCAAAGAAGGAAAAATGTATAAAGCTCAGAAAAGCAAATCCACTGTAGTAAACAGAAATTACAAGCTAAAAGGTAAAAGAAATAAAGCTTCTTATCACAAGCTGTAGTACGTTGTACTAAAATGCGGAGGCAACTTGGGTTGCACTACTATAACTGCGAAGTTTCGGAACTCACCGAAAACACTTCGTAGCATTTGTGCGTCATTTGTCGGGAGCTGCACTTAGGACTATTGCGGAAACAGAAAAACCAGCCTCTTAGCCCCCTACTTTGCTTGGCCCGATAAAAGAAAATGCGTAAAGGAACTCACCTCATAACGCCCAACTTGCCACTAAAGAAGTGTTTTACTTTCCTCTTTAAAACAAACTACCAAAGCTACAATACTATGCAACTTTGGTAATTTGTTTTTTTATTACAGTCGCCACTTAGGTAGCTTGCTATTTATCCACATTTCGCAAGACATACTCCTTAGTAGGTCCACGACCTATTGTGGCTATTCCACTCTCAGGATCTGCTACAAACTTACACAAATCCCTATAAGCCGAACTTTTCGACAAACCTACAATTTGCATATAATGCACCACTCGCATTCGCCCATAACGTTTTAGCACCTTTTGGGCTATCTTTAGTCTTTCAGCCTCAGAGTATGGCGATTTCTTTATCAACTGTTCGCCACTGCGTTGCAAGTTGCAATTGCTGTTTACTTTCTTTACAAACTCCTTGTCTACACGCAGGTTTATCCCCGTCACCTCCACACTGGCAGCATTTCGCTTGGTTTTAGATTCCGTTTTATCCTCTACTTCCTTACCCTTTTTAGGTCCTATCTTAGTGCTAAAAGTACCTATGCCGTCGATGGTTACAGTGTAGCCCATGCCCAAAAGATTAGAAAGCTTTTCGCTCACTTGCGTAAGCACAGCATTAACCATAGAGGATGAAACACCAATGCCCGATTCTACCATATACTTCACAAACTCATCGTTGCTATAATTCCTATAAGTTTCCATTTTGTAGTAAGCCTTTTGCTTACCATCCTTGTTGAAGTCGGGAAGTTCCCGATAAATAAACTTTGCCATATATAAGCCGTATTACTTTATGATTAGTCACTAAACTTCTACCAAACACTTACCAAGCAATTTTTAGTAGTTACCTATATAAATATTACTCTGTTTCGTTCCATGCAGTTACAACTGCATTAAAGGTACTGCTTTTATTGCACCCTATGGTAAATAATTCCAATACCGTACCAATAAAATAACGATACTGCACTGATAAAATTGTTTTACCCCACTATTTTTTTATATTTCAAGCATTGAATTTTATATTCCAAGCCTTGGTTTTTATATTCCAAGGCTTGAATTATAAAAACCAAAGCTTGAAATTTTAAAACCAAGCCTTGAAATAAACTTTTATAGTGGGGAAAGGAACTTTTCCTTCGGGGGAAAAAGGATAATATACCCCCGTAGAACTAAGATTATATGCAGATAATAATCTCAAACCATTATGCTTGCATCTGATAATAATGA
>JAFZEK010000197.1 GCA_017560705.1 Bacteroidales bacterium
AGAAGTTACATCAACATCTATAATACCGGCGTTGTAAGGTTTCTTACATGTCGAAGATTTAGATACCGCTACATTATCAATACCACAATAACGTACTGTAGCAGAAGAGTATGAACTAGCTTTCCACACTATCGCCAAACGAGCGTCGTCCGATGATGGAATTAATGCAGTGTAGCTACTCAAATCTACCTCTACTTCTATTAAATTCTCCGAGCTAAGATAATGTTTAATTGGCACGTAGGTAGAATCTGTTGTTGCAATAGCCACAAACAAAGTATCATTATAAGGATTAGTCGATGAAGGAGCTGTAGTTTTTGCAGCAAACGATATTGTAATACCACTTAATGGTTCGCTGAATGCAGGCAATTTTGCTATCTTTATTGTACCACGTTCAACAACGTAGCCCAAAGTCGAAGCTGTAGTACCGGTATAATTCATTACTGCCATTTGCAAATTATTATCATTGCTTGTTGGCGACACTGCTGTTCCTCTATAAATACGTGGAAAGTAAGCTCCTGTGCTACCTAGAGTACCATTAGTATAAAAACTCCAACAGTTAGGAAGTTCGTTGCTTGTACTAGCTGTATATTGGTTAGACACTGCATTGTAGCTATCAAAGTTTTCTACGTATGCGGCTGTTTGAATATCTGTAACATCAGGACAAGCGGTGCGGAATGTTAGAGGTCCTATCCAGTTACCTGTATCACCGGAACAGTCGGAACGCAAATATACATCGTATGCTGTATTTCCTATTAATCCATTAATAGTATGGCTTTCACCATTAGCAGGTTCAAAAGTACCCATAGAAGAATGTTGCACAAAACCTGTTGGACCATATTCTATCATGTAATCCGACACTCCTGTGCTTTGCCATACTATATTTACGCTCGTTTCGGTAATAGTAGATAGTTGCACATTAAGAGGATCTGGACATGGAGGAAGAAAATCTACAACAATATTGTCGATATAGTTTTGAGAAGCAATACCATTAGGCGACACAAAAGCAATGTAAATACCATTGCCGGTGTAGTTACTTAATGGAATAGTGAAACTTTGCCATGCAGCTGCATCACATCTTACTGTGGTTACTGTATCGAAAGTAGAAATGTCGTCGCGGTTGCTCATTACACCCACTAATAGTGGATAATTGGCAGTAGCAGTCGACTTATACATATCGAAAGAAACCTGCAACGAGGTAATATCACTTTCGAAAGCTGGCAATGCAAGCCATGTAGCGTATGTAGCTGTAGAATACATATACAACGATTTCAAGCTATCGCTATGATACGAAGTGTTTACACTTGGATAATTAGCAGTGCCCGAGGTATAGTTGTTAGTAGCCACATAGCAAGGGTCAAAACTACCAGACGCCCAACTTTCAAAGCTTTCATGATAAGGAACTTGTTCGTCAGATATTGGCAAACAAGAAGTTCTAAAACTGATAGGGAACCAAATACTAGTGTCGCTACCACATAAAGATTGCAAGTAGAATGTATAAGGAGTATTTGGAACAAGGTCTGTAAAAGAAATAAAATTAGTGTTGATAGCAATAGCATCATCATTCCATTGGCGAGGAGCACCTGCAGTGTCTAACACATACATAAAAGTGTTGGCAGCTGTAGAAGTCCAACTTATAGTAGCCGAAGATTCAGTTATATCCGACGCAGACAAACCTAGAGGACGACTACACAACACCTGAGAAACAGAAATATTATCCACAGATACAGGAGGTTGATTACCACCACCGCCATCGTTTCTCCAATAGAAAGCAAGCTTATAAGTACCTGCCGTCAAAGGAATTTCATCACTAGTGAAAGTTTGCCATGCTGTAACGTTGTTTAGCTTAACGTCACCATCCAATGCTATCCACGATGCAGGATGAGTGTTGTGAGTAACGCCTGTATGAGCATTTACTGTTCCTGTTTTTGGAACAATGGTATCAGCTGCACCATTGGGGATTAAAAAAGCTCTCAAGAAGTCATAGCCGGCAGTGGCTGTAAAACCTTCCCCGTATGCTTTCCAATCAAACGCAAAGGTGAAACTACCTGCTGTTGTTACAGCGATTTCGCGGTACGCAAATACATAACCGCCAGCAGTTAAAGTGTATGCATTAGATACACCATTGTCATTGGATATGTACAACGATTGTGTACCGCCATTGTGTGACGCCGTACCAATAAAAAACTTATTGGTACTATTACCATTCACAATGGTCCAATTTGCATTCTCCGTTGCATCTTCAAAGCCATGTGAGTATGGCAACGATGCGGGAGAAACTTGTGCTTGTGTTATTCCCGGCAAAAACAATGCCAATAATAACAATGTAATTGATAGCTGTTTCATCTAATAATTTTTTATTTAATGTTTATTTGTTCTTCTATTTTTCTTTAATATATATATTACAAACACTTAGCCCAAATTTCATGCAAAATTACTGATAATTTTTTATCGATAAACGATATTAACTATATTTATTTACCCTATTAACACTGTACAATTCAATCTTTATTGTTATTTGACCTAAGGAAAAAAACACTAGAACCACACATATTCCACTTATTAGCAATATTAAAAACCTGTATTTTCCTCAATTCATCATACAACCACTCTATTTCTTAGTTCTACTACTTTTTTAGACAAATTCTAGACTCTAAACAACGTCAAAAAAGAACAAATGAAACACTCAAAAGTTCTTTTAAAATAAACATCAAACCATCTATAGCCAATAAACTTGTTAAAGGCTACTTCTAAAAAATCCACGTTCCGGATAAACAAAAGAGTATTCTTTGAAACTCTTGTGTGCTTTGACTTCGTCGATGTTGCTCGGCAGTCGAAAGTCTAAAGGGGATAGAGTGTATAGAAAGGTATAGAAGAGTATAGAAAGGTAAAGAAAGTAGAGAAAGGCTGTGAGCTACGAGCAATGAACCGGCTTTGCCCTCCGTTGTCCGTAGTCCGTTGTCTGGCGTAGCAAAAGCGAAGCCAATTTCCGTGATTCCGTAATTCCATATTTCCGTAGTTCCGGCGTAGCCAAAGTCTGTTGTCTTCAAAAAATGTAATGTTGTAATGTAAAGGCAACTCCTAAAAAATCCACGTTTCGGATAAACAAAAGAGTATTCTTTGAAACTCTTGTTGTGCTTTGACTTCGTCGATGTTGCTATCGCTCAAAAGAGCTAATGCTTAAGCATTGCTCTTTACTCGCTTAATAGCAACGTTGTGTTTTTTGCCGAAATCTTTCTTCTAAAAATAAATCTCTCTCTTGTTCCTCGAATGGGCTCTTACAGTGCAGAACATCAACTTCTAAATCGTCCTGCAACGCCATTCTCTACCTCTAGGAAAGTTTTGCAAAGTTACGACCTTTTCCCGAAACAACCAATTTTTCTCATTTTTTTGCTTGAAAAGTATGGCATTTACAAGTCAAAACTATGCGGTTTAGGGTTCGAAAGTGTGGGAGTTTTGACTCAAAACCATGGGAGTTACGCTAAGGCTACGCCGGAATTTCGAAATTTCGGATTCGCTTTGCCAGACAACAGACAATGGTCATACGACAGCTACTCGCAGTCTTGTAGACTTGTTGTCTGCGAAGCGTAAGCTGAGCCCAAGGCGGTAGCCGGCTCATGACTCTTTCGTCTGCGAAGCGATAGTTGAGCATAAGCCAATTACAAACAAAAACGACACAAAA
>JAFZEK010000198.1 GCA_017560705.1 Bacteroidales bacterium
CCACCTGCTACGTTTAGAACATTACCTAAACCAGCTTCTTTCAAACGAACAACAACATCAGTTTGTGTAGTTCCTACAACCATAGGACCATAACACATTTCTATATTTCCCGAAGGATAAAGTTTTACTTGAAAACAATAGAATGTATTAGCGAATCCTGTAAAAGGGCATATACTATCCCATTCTACAACAAATACCGAAGCATCGGAAGAATCCACATACACCTTACCACCGGAGGCAGGGTTTAAGTCATGACCTAATGGTATAATCATACTATAGTTACCTGTATAAACCGATACATCGTAAGCACCTGATGAAAGTACAGGATCGGCATTAAATGATAACTGACCATTAGATGTGACATACACACTATTATAAGATTCCATTCCAAAAGGGAATGTAAAAGGTAGAGAAACTAGCACAGCTTCATCATCTTGTGATATTCCTATATCATCGCCTGTAGAAGCAATTGATGTATAAACGCCTGTGTTTTCGGAAAAGATGTATTCCGAAATTTCTTGTCCCTGCGTTACCCACGGCACCATCATGACCGCAAATAACAAATTCAATAAGAGTTTTTTCATTATAAACCTGTTTTATTAATAATTTATGACGTTATTTTCGTATATTATATGTATACAAAAACAGTGCAAATATACATCTTTATTCTATTCTTCTAAAAAGAAAAATGTTAAATACTCAAGGCAAATCTCCGAAGCAACTATAACGAAGATAATTACACTCCAAAAATTTATTCACTTTTCATTAACCCATTTATCGTTTAACAATAAAACACACTATTTCAACACCCTACAACAGGAGCATTTTTGAGTAGCTTTTCCATCATTTCGGCCCTATAACATCTTTTAGCTAACCTCATCTTTACACATCTTGTTTTATTATATATTTTTATTGTTAAACAGAAAGAATATATCCTTAATAATAGACAACTTTTAAACCAGGATTCAAGCAACTGTCAAAACAACCTCTACCCTAGTCCGCAAAAAAAGAAATAGGGATACACCCAAAGATGTATCCCTATTCAAAGTCACAAAGATCAATCAATTTTTATCCATTTAGCTTCTTTTTGTCCAACACAAATTCACGCTTCGGACCTCTACCAATATATGTTATTCCACTTTCAGGGTCTTCGGCAAACTTATGAAGCTCTCGATGTGCTGAAGTCTTCGACATTTCATTCACATTGACATAGTTCAACAATGTCATGCTACCATACTTAGCCATAAAAGCTTTGGCACGCTCCAAACGTTCAGCCTCGGTGTATGACGACTTTTTCAATCGCTTTATTCCGCCTCGTTCCAAACGACAATTTTTGTTCACCTCTCTTATAAAATCCTTGTCGGCCCTAAGATTTATATCGGTCACTTCAATGTTGGTTGCCGTCAACTTGGTAGCACCTTCTTTCAACTCTTCGACCTCTTTTCCTTCTTTGGGTCCTATTTTCATAGATAGAGTGCCAATGCCATCAATCGTCACACTAAAACCCAATCCCAAATAATAAGCCACGGACGACGACAGCTGTGTAAGCACAGCTTTTATCGCAGATTTGGAAACACCCATACTCGTTGTACTCATAAAATCCGCCAGATGATCTGCCGTAATATTACCTTTTATCTGCACTTTATAATATGCTCTAGTCTTACCATCCTTATGCATAGCAGACATTTCTCTTACTTGATACTCAGCCATTATTCTTTAATATTTATAGTTTAAAATTTCTCACCCGTCTCTTTGAGTCAGTAGTGCCGTTGTTTTGAGTCGGAAGAGCCGTTGCTTCCGCCCGAACGAGCCGACTCAAAAACATTTTTGACCCGACTGAAAAATAACGCAGAGCCGACTGAAAAATTGTTTTGACTAGGTCGAAAAACATATTCCATGATGTGGAATATATATTCCACGCCACAGAATATATATTCCACGTCATGGAATTTAAATTCCACGTCACGGAATATATATTCCATGACGTGGAATTTGTTTTTCGACTAGGTGGAAAAAGTTTTATAAGCGGGTGAAAAAAGTTTTTCATGCGGGTGAAAAGAGTTGGTAGAGGGCACTCGGGAACAAACGAGACGAGTCGTAGCCAGACATCCGTCGGCTCGGAATGCTCAAACAGTCGGGACTACCTTTTTCAGATGCCCAATTTAGATTGAGGCAACTTCTAAAAATTGCTTTGCAAGTGATTTGCGAATTTTTACTAGAAAGATTTCTAGTTTCTTTTGACCCATATGCGACCCCAAAAGAAATAGAAAGATTTCGGTAAAAAAACACAACGTTGCGATTAAGCGAGTAAAGAGCAATACCTCAGCATTAGCTATTTCGAGCGATAGCAACATCGACGAAGTCAACCACGCAAAAGTTCTTTTTGCAATC
>JAFZEK010000025.1 GCA_017560705.1 Bacteroidales bacterium
GTCCTTGTAGGTTATAGTTCTTGGAGCAGTAGAAGGGCTAAGAGGGATATTGTTGGCGTGTAGTTCGGTTAAGTGTTCTATCACCATGTCGCGGATGGTCATAGGGTAATCTTTTCTGTGCAAGATATTGAGTCCGCTAGTTATTTGGTCGCCGCCGTTGGCCATGTAGTCGGGCATAGCTATGGTGTATACTTGTGTGTCTACTACTTCGGTGCCATTTATGAGTAGTTGTTTTATTTTGTGGTTTTGTATTGTAAGTTTCACTTCTTGGCTCACGGCTTCGCCGCCTCGTCGGGCTATTGTTTCGAACATCTTTATTACGTCGTTGCCGTTAAGGGTTATAATGGATAGGTTGTTGTCGAAGGGGAATACTTGGAATATATCTTTCATTTTCACCTTGCCTTGGTCTATGTTTCGGCGTATGCCTCGTATGTTGTATATGGCAAAGTCCACTTTGGTGTTCATATATTTTTGGCTGTAGTGGCTAAGGGCATCGCATATCCAGTTGCCGGCGCTGCTGTTGCTTATGTGGCTAGATGCTATGCACAGTGTTTTATTCATCTGCTGTTCCATGGCTTCGGTGTAGGTGTTTATTTTGTTGGCCAAAGCTTTGTCGGTCCTGTCGGTGTGGCGTGGTGTTATGGGTATTAGCGTGTAGTCTATTTTGGTTATTTTGTTTTTGGCGTTGGTGTGTATAGTGACACAGCCTAGGTATGCTCCGTATTTTCCAGCTTGTAGAATGGGTATGCTGTCGCCGTTGAGGTTGCAAGCCAGGTAGGGCGAGTGTAGGTAGGTGTGGGTGTGGCCACCTATGAGCATGTCTATGTTTTTGGATTGTTGTATTAGGTCTATGTCTACGGTGTTGCCCGTTTTGTCTTCGTCGGTGAGGCCTAGGTGCGATAGAGCTATGACGATGTCGGCACCCTGTTGTTTTAGTTTCAGAGCCTCTTTGTCGGCAATGTCTATGGGGTCGGTGTAGGACACGCCTTTGCAGTAGGTGGGGTCTATGATGTTTGTGGGATTTATGTTTGTGCCTATGAATCCAATCTTTATGTTATCGAGGCTTATTATTACGGACTTTTTTACCAAGGCAGCCATAGTCGAATCCTCAAAGTTGTAGTTGGTGGATAGTGCCGTGGTGCGGTCGTTCCATAGTAGCATTTGTTTAAGGCCCTCTATCTGGTTGTCGAATTCGTGGTTGCCGAGGGTTCGCAAGTCGTATCCCAGCTCGTTCATTATCATCATTTCCACTTCGCCTTTGAACATGTTGAAGTATGGGGTGCCTTGCACTACGTCGCCAGCATCCACTAGCACTACGTTGGCGTTGGCGTTGCGAATGCTGTCTATAATCACTTTTCTGCCTATGGCACCGCCCATGTTGGAGTGCTCTAGTGGTAGTATTTGGCTGTGAGTGTCGTTGGTGAAGAGTATGGTAAACTCATGCTTTGGGCCTATAGAGTTGTGCTTGGAGCTGCTACAACTTCCGAGGCTAAGGCTTGCTGCAAGGATAGGAATAAGTAGGAGTATTTGTGTTTTCATGTCTGGGCAATGTGTTTTAGATGTTTTGTGAACTATTGTGGAATAAGCTTATGGCAATTTCTAAAAATTGCTTTGCAAGTGATTTGTGGAATTTTGCTAGAAAGATTTCTACTTTCTTTTGACCCTTCATAGCGGGCTATGCGACCCCAAAAGAAATAGAAAGATTTCAAGAAAAAATGTAAATGTTGCGATTAAGCGAGTAAAGAGCAATGCCTCAGCATTAGCTCTTTCGAGCGATAGCAACATCGACGAAGTCAACCACGCAAAAGTTTCAAAGAACACTCTTTTGTTTATCCGAAACGTGGAATTTTTAGAAGTTACCATAATATAGCGTTTTTTTTAATGGCTACAAAACAACAATTGACTTGTTTTTTGAGCGGATTAGTAGGGCTAAAAGCGTGTGCAAATCAGCTGAATGCGAAAATGCTGCTGTGCAAACCCATGGTGCAAAGTTCGGAAAAATTATTGAGATGTGCAAACACCCTGTGGAAAGGTAGTAGGCTGTGGACTTTTGGTGGAGACAGTGTTAGCATTAAAAATGGAGTAGCAAATCACAAGCTGTGTAGCGGTGTGTGGTGGATTGTCTACGAAAACCTATATGGTTTTGGGGTGTAAGTATGGCACTTATGGTGCAAAACTGCCATATTTTTGGGTTGAAAACGGCAAGGTTTTGAGGTGCAAGAGTGGGGCTTTTGAGGCTTGCGGCTTACAGCTTTGGCTTGTGGCATATAGTGCCGGCGGTGGAGCGGAAAACGGTGATTGCAGAAACTAGAATAATAGGTGTAAAATGGATTTAAAGATGAGTTTTTGTGGTGTACTTGGGCTAAAAATGCCAACGAGGGCGATAAAAAAATGTAATTGTATGCTAATGTATATAGCTGATAAAGAGAAAACTTGATAGAATAGAGCTACAAAAAAGTAAAAAAAAGACGAAACGCAATTGGTTAATTCCAAATAAATTAGTAACTTTGCAAGAACTTAAAGCATGTAATTGATAAAAAAAACTATATATAACAATGAGTACAGAAAAAAGATATTGCTTGGCAATAAACCCAGGTGCTACATCTACAAAAGCATCTGTATATGATGGAGAAACAGAAGTTTTTACCGAAAACATTAAACACCCTATTGAAGAGATAAAACAATTTGCAGAGATAGCAGATCAGTTTGATTATAGAAAGAACACTATTTTGGATATGTTGAAAAAACACGACATAGACGTGAAAGACATAGCCATAGTAGTAGGTAGAGGTGGATTGACCAAGCCTTGCGAATCCGGTATATACAGAGTGAACGACAAGATGCTTGAAGAATGTCGTGCAGGTATTCAAGGAAAACATGCTTGCAACCTTGGTTCTTTGATAGCCGATAGTATCGCCAAAGAAATAGGATTGGAAGCTTCTTATATTGCCGATCCGGGTATTGTAGACGAAAGACCAGAAGTGGCTAAGATTACAGGACACCCTGTTTTCGACCTTAACCCAGAATACGAAGGTGTTATTTGGCACTGCCTAAACCAAAAGATGACTGCTAAGCTTTATGCTCGCGAACAAGGTAAGAAATACGAAGATATGAACCTTATTATTGCCCACATGGGTGGTGGTGTATCTGTAGGTATTCACAGCCATGGTAAGGTGATAGAAGTGAACAGAGCTTTGTGTGGATTAGGTGCTATGTCTACTACAAGAACAGGTTCTATAAACTCTAGCAAGCTTGTTGAAGTATGTTTCAGCGGCAAATACAGCAAACAAGAAATCATCAAGATGATTACTGCCGAAGGTGGTTTTGTGGCTTATTTGGGTACCAACGATGCCTACGAAGTAGAAGTAAAAGCATTGGAAGGCGACGAAAAATGCAAACTTATGGCCGATGCTTTCTGCTATCAAGTGAGCTTGGAAATAAGCCGTTTGGCTGCTACTGTCAAAGATAAAGTGGACGCTATATTGCTTACTGGTGGTATTGCTTATAGCAAACCTTGGATGGCTCAGATAGCAGAACACGTAGATTGGATAGCTCCTGTAGCTGTATATAAAGGCGAAAACGAAATGTTGGCTCTTGCTATGTGTGGTAAAGAAGTTCTTGATGGAACTGCTGAAATAAAAACATTACAAAGATAAGAATTTAGCATACAATGAAGAAGGTATTTTTGTTGGCTGCATTGGCTTTCCCGTTCTGGGCTATGTCGCAGAATGAGGAGGTTAAGCTAAAAACTTTCGAGGATTCGGTGGCCTACGCCATAGGTTGCGATATTGCCGAAAGCCTGAAACAGATGAATATTAACTACGAAGTGCTTGTGCAAAGCATATCAGACTACTCTAAGGGAAAATCAAAATTCTCCAAAGACAATGTGATGATGGTGCTTAATGACTTTCAGATGCGTCAGCAGATGAGCTCTAATGTCGAAGCCGAAAAGAACATCGAAACAGGTAAGAAGTTTTTGGCCGAAAACAGAAATAGCAAGTCGGTTCATGAAACGCCGTCGGGATTGCAATACAAGGTATTGGAGCAAGGAAAGGGCAACAAGCCTAAACCTACCGACCGTATTAAGTTCCACTACAAAGGTTCGTTGCTAGATGGCACGGTGTTTGATAGTTCTTACGACCGTGGTCAGCCCCTATCGGGCGAGGTGAGTAGATTTATTGCCGGATGGGTTGAAGGTATACAACTGATGCCCGAAGGGTCGAAATACATCTTCTATATTCCTAGCCAACTAGGTTATGGCAACCAACAAGCCGGTAAAATACCTCCCGGTTCGCTACTTATTTTTGAAGTAGAATTATTAGAAATATTGAAATAATATTTCTTAAGATAACGTGTGAAAAAACCTTTATCCCTTAGCATAGAGCGTAGGGATAGAGGTTTTTTTTGTAGAGACGCACCAATGGGAATGCCTCTACAAAATATTAAACGTCACTTCTAAGATAGTAATATAAGTTTATGGCTGGAAATGTTATAGGAACGTTATTTAGATTTACGTCGTTTGGCGAGTCGCATGGCTCACATATAGGCGGAGTGGTGGATGGATGTCCTTCCAATATGGTGTTGGATATGGATAAGATAGCTGACGATTTGTCGCGTCGCCGACCCAAAGCAAGATTTTCTACTTCGAGGGTAGAAGAGGATAGGCTGCACTTCTTGTCGGGGCTGTATGAGGGCAAAACGCTGGGTACGCCCATAGCTTTCATTATAGAGAATGCCTCGCAGCATTCGGCGGATTATGAGTGGCTGAGGGACTGCTATCGTCCTTCGCATGCCGACTATACGTACCAGATGAAGTATGGGGTGCGAGACCACCGAGGCGGTGGTAGGGCGTCGGCTAGAGAAACGGCGGCTAGGGTGGTGGCTGGAAGCATTGCCAAGCAGATTATAGAGCCCTATGGCATGACGGTTGAGGCATATACGTCGCAGATAGGCGACATAGTGCTTGCCAACCATTATACTTCCTTAGACCTCTCGAAAAGAGATGCCAACGAGCTATATTGCCCCGATGCCGATGTGGCAGGCCGAATGATGAACCTGTTAGGCGAGGTGCAGAAAGACGGCGACACCGTAGGCGGTGTGGTTACATGTGTGATAAAAGGCTGCCCTATAGGTCTTGGCGAGCCAGTATTCGACAGGCTGCAAGCCGCTTTGGCCGCGGCTATGATGTCGATCCCTTCGGCTAAGGGTTTTGACTATGGCTTCGGCTTCGGGATGGCGGCTATGAGGGGTAGCCGTTGCTTGGATGTGCTCGACGCTGATTTTTCGTTTCGTAGCAACCATTCGGGGGGCATACAAGGTGGTATAGCCAATGGCGAAGACATTTTTTTCAGAGTGGCTTTTAAGCCCATCGCGTCGCTGGCTATGGAGGTGCCGCTGACGGCTGTGGATGGCACGATGATGACAAAAAAAATTGGCGGCAGGCACGATGTGTGCCAGGTGCCTAGGGCTGTCCCTGTCGTAGAAGCTATGGCTGCTATGGTATTGGCGGATATGCTGTTGATGGCAAGGTAGAGAGATGCACCGCCGGAATGTCTTCCAATTCGATACGCCCATACATATATATATGCGGATAATCGTAGGGGCGAATGCCATTCGCCCCTACGATTATATATTCATTCGTCGCACCGCCTAACGGCTGCGACGTGGTGAGACGTGCCGTTGGCGCGTCTCTACATATTCGTGATTTTTAGAAGTTGCCTATACCCGGGTATAAATATGCCGACGGTATACCGTGGTTGGATTTATACCCGGGTGTTATTTTTGCCCATCCTAGATGTAGATAAAACTACATCCGAGATGCCGGTTTGTCTGCATCCTCGATGTAGGCAACACGGTATCTGGGATCCAATTTTGACCGCTATTATTGCCACATTATTTTACCATTTTTAGGTGCAAACGTATACTATGTCACAAAAAAAATAAATGCTGAATGATAGTGCTTTACGGTGCAGGCGAGTAAAAAAAAGTGCGATTTTTGATCTTTTTTGATACTATA
Source organism: Bacteroidales bacterium (assembly GCA_017560705.1). Classification (GTDB taxonomy): domain Bacteria; phylum Bacteroidota; class Bacteroidia; order Bacteroidales; family P3; genus HGM05376. Next base: position 6,017 of record JAFZEK010000025.1, read on the forward strand.
TAAGTGAAGACTCTTTATTTTTGCACTGCAATATTGCCCTTGGGCGATATGAAAAAAGGAAGAGAATAAGGGGGATAAATAAGTATATATATATATATTGAAGGCAGAAGCACATATAAAGAAACATATAAAGGCATTGACACCACAGATGGTCGTAGTGGCGAGGTACACTCTGAACGATAAAGATTTGGTGGATAATGTGGTGCAGGACACGATTGTTGCCCTGTGGGAGAAGTGCTATGCCCAAAAAAAACTATATAAAATAGAAGGCTACCTATGGGGGATATTCTTTAACAAGCTGGCTGTGGCTCGCAAAGAAAAGCTGAAAAGAGAACGCCTCATTGTGCCGATAATGGATAAAGATGGAAAACTAAACTATGACATTGCGGACAGTATATGCCTCGATGACTACGACAACTTTGCCGACGAAGAGGCTGTGATGAAAAGCCTCGAAAGCCTTACCGAAAAGCAGAGAAAGATAGTGATGATGTACTGCGTGTCCGAGATGAGTATGCCAAAGATTGCTAAGGCCATGGGCATGTCCGAATCGGGAGTGAGAAAAATTTTGCACAAAGCGTGGGATAAGATGAGAAAATATGTAATAGAAGAAAGGAAACGACATGAATAATAAGGACGAAGATATAGAGCACTTGCTGAAGAAATACTTTGCCACCACCATATCGGCGGAAGAGCGAAAACGCCTAAGCGACTATTTGCTTAGCCGACCTCATGTTGCCGACAAGTATGGAATAGACGGCCTGTTGGCCAGCCACTTTGCCAAGGAGGCCGATAGGTGCCACTGCTGCAAGGGGGAGGACTACGACAGCTTTATCGACAGCCTCGAAGTGCCTAAAAAAACAAGACATTCGGTGCCAATGCTGAAAACTGCCCAACAGCAAAGGCTTGACATCTTTTATAAGATAGCCGCGGCAACGGTGGCTATAGTGTTCGCAGGCAGCATTGTTAGGATGTGGCTGTTCCAAGCATACCACGGTGGCGATATGCAGCAGGCTGTGGCAGAGATGCCTAGAGTGGTGGATGAACCCTTGAACGTCGTGGCCAACGTATGGAGCCTAAAAGAAATGAAAGTTGGAGAAGCCCGCGAAGCGACAAAGCCCAAAAAGATGAAGTTGAAAAAAACACGAGAACCGAAAAATCTGGTTGCTGAAAACATGAAAAACACATTGATAGCCGACAGCAAAACCACGACAACCGAAGATGTATACGACCAATGGGATATATACTGCAACACAGGATGTAGCAACCAAGACGCGGTGAACCTGATATTTTCCGCCTTGGCATAGAACATGAAAAACAAAGATTATAGAAAACAAAAATATAAAGAAATAAAACGGAAACAACGGTATGAAGAATAGAGCAAAAATAATGATGATGGCACTGACACTAGTGGCACTATTAGGCACAGCCAAAGCACAAACAGAGCTATACAAAAAGTATGAACACCTAGAGGATGTGACGGTGGTGTGCATAATGAAGCTACCTATAAACGACACTATGACAGCCCAAGTGACCCTCCTTGCTCCTCATACAAAAGAAGCTGTATATACATTGGCAGAGGAATTCAATCTGGGGATTGAAAAAGATATTATTGATAAAACATTAGGGGATGAATATAGTGGATTGAGTAGGCGTATTGTGTATAAAAATGATGTAAAAAAAAGATATGGAGATATTGAAAGCCCCGACGATTATAAAAATATTTCAAGGTTGATATATAACTATAGTACCGGTACTTTATTGATATTTCATGATATAGATACAGAAGAAAGGTTTACGGCTATATCCGAATTATTAACGGATGTATTGACAAATCCCGAAAAATTTCCGACTATTGATAATGTAAAAAATAAAAATAAATAGACAATGAATAAAGTAAATCTAACAAAAACAGTGCTATTGACTGTAGCACTGTCAGGAACAGTGGCATCGTGCCAAAAAGACGAATTTTCGAGCGAGATGGTAGTACCATCTCATGAAATGAGCCAAAAGAATTTGGCTCATGTAAACCCTACTCTCCGTTATTGGATAGACGGTGTGGGATATACTAGGGAATTTGGCTCGGAAGCCGAAAAGAGTGCTTACATCAGCTACCTTATAGGTCTTACCGTAAATGGAAAAGAGATAACGATAGGTGGCAGCGAAAATCCAAGTCTTGCACCCGAGGCAGATGATAAACTAACCTTTACAACATCCGACAAAGCTGAAATGAATAAATGGGCAGATGAAATGGAGAAAAAGGGTTATGAAGTTTCTTATA
>JAFZEK010000199.1 GCA_017560705.1 Bacteroidales bacterium
CCTAATTCCTTATCAATAATATCTTTTTCAATCCCTAGATTGAATTCCTCTGCCAGATAATATACAGCTTCTTTTGTTTTAGGTTCTAGAAGCGTGATATTCACTTTTACAGTGTCGTTTATGGGGTAGTTAAGCACACACATAGCCACTATGTCTGTGCGGTGCTCGTATTGCTTGTACAAGGATGTTTGGCTCCAAGCAGAGGCTGGCAGCAACATAGCTAGTGCCAACATGGTTATTATTCTATTTGCTTTTCGGCTTATTCCATTGGTTTTATATGCTTTGTATTTCATATTATTATTAGTTTTTAATTATTCTCTTATTAGTCAGTATTCCGTTCTATGCCAAGTTTCTTTTCAGAGCATTCTCCACATATTCTTTCGAGCACCCATTGCTGCAAAAGAACATTGTTTTGCCCTCGTTGTAGCTTTGCAAATCAGCATCGGCAAGGTATAGCCCCGTTTCGTTGTAGCTGCTCTGCAATATTTTATCCATTTCGGCATCGTATTCTACTTCAATATTGTCGGCTTCTTCAGCCACTTCGTGAGCTATCACTTGCTGCGTAGGGGCTTGGAGCTGCTGTTCTACAATTGCTTTTTTCACTATCTCCACGTCTTTGTCGTCGAGCTTTAGGAGCAAATTTTCGTTCATCTGCACCTTGTTCATAGCCACCTGAGCTGTAGGGCTAGGAACATAGGCTAGCATTGTGTTTTGGCTTTGCCAAAGCAAAGTGTCGAAGGGAATATTATAGGCTATAATCACTATAGCCACCCATGCAGCAGCATATCCCACATATCTCATCCAGCTTTCGCCCCGGGTCATAAGCACCTTAGGTTTGGCCTTCTTTTTGTTCAGGCAGCGAGTTAAGTTCCTTTCGGCCTCTTCCTGAGTACGACTACAGTAGGCTTGCACCGCTAGTATCCTCACTAGAGAGGCCGCAGCCTTCCAGTGCTTGGGCATATCATCGAGGCTTTGGAAGTAGGAGTGTAGCAGCTCCATCTCCGTCGGCTCCATATCGCCAGCATATAATTTTCCTATCAAACCCTCCACTTCTTCGGGCGTATAATGTATGTTATTCATTCTCTTCTATCATTTTCGTTATTATCTTAGCAGCCTTAGCATGTATGGCAGTCATTCTTTTTCTTACATTGGATTCCGACATGTTCAGCAGCTTTGCCATCTGCACATTGGTCATATTCTTCTTATACTTCATGTTCAGCATCATAGCTTCGTCGTCAGTCATCAGCTCTAGTATACTGTCGTAGTTTACACTGTCGTAGGGGTCCGATTCGAAAGGCAAATATGCCGTGTCGGCAATAGCCTCATCTTGTTTCTTCACAAGCACCAGCTTTTTAGCCGTGTCCTCTTTATTCATTTTCGCTATCTCGCCTCGCAACATCGTTAGTGAGTAGGCTTTGATGTTCACAATGCTCTTTAGCAAATGCTTCTTATTTATCAATTGAATCAAAACATTCTGCACCACATCGTCGGAGAGTTGAATACTGCGTAGCCACAGCGCAGCCTTTTCCATAAGGAAAGGCCGCAACTCCACTAGCTGCTTCACTGCATCATTTATATCATTATTCTTCTTTTCCGCCATTGGCTTCAGACTATTTTTATTGTACTATCTTTTATTTACATTCATTTTGTAATTATGTAATAGTTTCACTTATATAGAGTCCAAAAAACCTAAAAATCGCACTTTTTTAACCTATGTAAGCTTGCAACATTCTAACACTCCGAAAGAAAAAAAATCACTTTCATCATCATTTAACAAATGGCAAAATCAGAAAAACTCCCTTAGTTTTCTGGTAAAAATATAGGCAACTTCTAAAAATTGCCGCTTCCTTTCATGCCTATTATTTCCCCCTCGATGGCGTTGAAATTAGATCCTCGATATAGAGAAAATTACATCACGAGGGAATTTCATCTGCCTCGCGAGGTAGTTTTTCGCACGTCCGCAACCAGAAATATCATAGCACTTAACTTACTAAAGAACAGACATCAAGCTACAAAAAAGGGTTCTTCAACAAGAAGAACCCTTAATATAAAGTATATAGTCAGTTTTTAGTTTATCTATATTAGTCCACAGTTACAGACTTAGCCAAGTTTCTTGGTTGGTCCACGTCTC
>JAFZEK010000200.1 GCA_017560705.1 Bacteroidales bacterium
AATACTAATGGGTGCCAACATCATTATGCCCAACGTAACACCTCAAAGCTTTAGAGAACAATACTTCTTGTATCAAAACAAAACAGTGGTAAAAGACGATGCTTTCACCTATCACGAGCAATTGGAAAAAGACATAAAAGCCATAGGTTGCGAAATTGGATATAACGCCCACGGCGATTCCACTCACTTCGCCAATAGAAACATGAACAATTAATCACTTTTCGCATACAAAACAAACGGGGATTTTCTATTTCTCTACGAAATAAAAAATCCCCGTTTCTATAACAACTACACACCTACTCCCTAATAGTGTTATTCTTTCAATTCAAGTAAGTTGTCATATAGCCTATAGTGTATATGCTTAGTTATTTCACGATACGAACCCTGTCTTTCCTTTGGCAACTCCAATGCTATCTGCTCTCGCACCTTCAACCAATTATTCATCGCTTCCTTATGTGTCTTAGTTGCTTCAACAACCTTGCAGTAGTCGGAAACAGTAGTTTCACTATCTATAGTATCATTACAATCCTTTTCCGTTATGCCCGCAGATGTCATCATTGTTTTAATATAAGCATAGAATTCATCAAACTTTTTGTTCGAAACACTTTTCGCATCAGTCTTAAACGGCTTAAAATCGGGCGACAAACAAATTGAATTCTCTATCTTAAGTTCCGCCAAACGTGTATCAAACCATACATTTAACTGCGAATTTAAATCCATAGACAACATAGAATACACAGCCTGACCGTAGGTATATGAAGTCATAATATCATCCATTGAATTATGTATAGCAAAGAAATACCTAAACTCTTGATAGTAGAGATTTTTCAATGTGGCATTGTTATAGTACTCACCTATCAACCTTGTAAAATCGTAATATTCATACATTTTTCTGAACCATGCTATCACCAACTCTACAAACGAAGCCGTATTCATTTCAGCCTGATTGCCTGCACAGTACGTGCTAATCAGATTTTCAATTGCTTTCATGGCAATATCCATCGACCCGCCTCTACGACCAAGTCGACTATTATATTCATCAACAGTCTCACCTATTGCTAGTAGCCAAGCCCACGCATCCTCGGGAGTTTCTACACTGCAATACATCTGCATCATGCGGTTCATCAACCAATATGCATTAGGGTCTTGAGCCCAGAGATTCGTATCGTCCGAGAAAAAGAAATTCACATTATCGTCCGAAATATTTTTCAATTTCTGTTTATTCTTTTCTATTACCAAATAATCCTCTTTGCTCAAAAACGACATATCCACAGATCTATAAGAACTATCAAGCAGCTCTTCCACTATTATCGTATCCGAACCAGCAGTACACGCAGTACTATCTTCAACCAAAACATTTATTTGCTCCACATCTTTTACCGGAGTAGTAATGCACGAAATAAATAAAACACTTCCTAAAAATAAAAGTAATAATCTTCTCATATTGCCTTTACATATACATTTTATATAATCAACTAATCTATTTGCAAAAATAAAAACTTTTTCCAACATACGCAAATACAGAAAGTAAATAAACATGCGTAATATGAAAAAATAAAATTGGCTCATCAACGTTATTATTAAGATAATGAATTAAAATACAACAACATGAAAAGACTAAAAACAAACATCGTCATAGCTATTGTTTCAATCATATTTCCATCAATATTGCACAGCCAAGAACATGAATATATAATAAAAAATGTCTTTGCCGAAAATTCATATTATTATACCGAACTTCGAAAAATAAAAAACCTAATAGGATATGGAAAATTAGAAATTCGCATCTTGAGTTCATACAACCATACTCCTATAAAATGTAATATCTATTTCAAAGGA
>JAFZEK010000201.1 GCA_017560705.1 Bacteroidales bacterium
GCATAATTACAAGTTCACCATTCTCAAATACTGAATTCGACGTTGAATAGCATTCAACTTTTGGGCTATGCAATCCTTCTGTGTATACTATCAAACGACCCTTTGGCAAAAACATATCTGCTATTTCTATAGCTTGCCCAAAAAGTCCTCCGCCATTGTTTCTCAAATCGAGGATAAGTTTCTTCATTCCCTCACCCTTCAGCCTTTCAATAGCATTCTTTACCTCATCAGCTGTAGAAGATGTAAAAGTTTCTATACATATATAACCTATACTCGTATCTAGCATTCCGCTATAGGGAATAGATTTTATATAAATAATATCTCTTTGCACTTCATATTGCAACAGTTCGGGAACACCATATCGTTTTATCCCCAACTTCGCCATTGAACCTTTACGTCCTCTAAGCAAACTTACGACACTATCTAGTGAAATACCTAATTCCACTATATTAGCACCGTTTATAGTAATGATTTGATCTCCGTTGAGTATACCTGCTTTCTTATATGGTCCATCAGGATAAACATTATGAATATTTACTGTATCATCTTTTTTCCAAAGATATATTCCTAATCCTTCAAAGTAGCCTGAAAGATGTTCCTTTTCTGTCACATATTCTTTTTTGTCAATATACAACGAGTGGGGGTCTAAATTATCCAATAAACTCGACAATAAATTAGTTTCTAAATCTTCAAGAGAAACACTATCCACATATGTATTCAATATCATACCTATTACTCCACCCAACTTACGAGTAGTAGCTGACACTTTCTGATAATCAGAAAACACTTCACTTTGCTCTTTCTCGGAAGAGAAAGATTCAAGCCAAACACCCAATAATATTCCAACAACCAATGCTATTGAAAGGAATAAAGCAACGTATGACGTTTTCATTCTTGAACTCATAGGTATTATTATCTTTTTTATCTAATACTCCCAATAGGAACAACTGCTAGTTTCCCATGTTCGAAAGCTACAAAGATTTTTTAGTACACTCTAAAGCCCAAAACTTTTCTTACTTCATCTATAGTTTTCTTAGCACTCTCATGAGCCTTTTCCTTACCCATATTCATCACTTTTATTAAGTAGTCTTCATTGTTCGAAAGCTCAGTTATCCTTTCGCGGAAAGGCGTAGTAAATGCTACCATATCTTCTACCAACTGTTTTTTCATATCGCCGTAGCGAATTTCGCAGTTGTTATATTTTTCTTCAAAATAAGCCACAGTGTCTGGAGAAGAAACTACCTTCATCAGTGTAAATAAATTTTCTATTTCCACAGGCTTTTCTTGATTCATCTGAGTAGGACCCGAATCAGTTTTTGCTCTCATTATCTTCTTTTTTATGGAAGCAGGGTCTTCGTTTAAGAATATTGCATTACCTTCTCCTTCTGATTTTCCCATTTTACCACTACCGTCCAAACCTGGGATTTTCACTAGCTCGTTGCCAAAATTGAATGCTTGTGGCAAAGGAAATACTTCTTTTCCATACATATTGTTGAAACGATTAGCAAAAGTTCGTGTCATTTCCAAGTGTTGTTCTTGGTCTTTACCCACTGGCACCTTGGCAGCTCTGTGTATCAAAATATCAGCAGCCATAAGTGTAGGATAGGTAAGCAAACCTGCATTTACATTATTCGGTTGCTTGCGAACTTTATCTTTAAACGACGTTACACGTTGCAACTCTCCTAAGTATGTATTCATATTCAACAGCAAATATAATTCTGCTGTCTCTGGCAAATCACTTTGAACATATATTGTAGATTTTTCAGGATCTAAACCTGCAGCTAAATATTCTACAAGAATTTGACGAACATTGTTATACAAATTCTCTGGATTAGGGTGTGTTGTAAGCGAATGATAATCTGCTATAAAAAAGTAACATTCGTACTCTTCTTGCATCTTTATAAAGTTTTTCAATGCTCCGAAATAGTTTCCCAAGTGCAAATTACCTGTAGGACGTATCCCACTTAACACAATCTCTTTTTTCATCTCAATATAGCTATAATATGTTTAATTACTACTTTTACAATCATCTGCCATATTTATGGCCTTTATCTTTTTCTTTCTTCAACAACTAAGGACTTCAAATAAAATAACCGTCTAAGTCTTAAATAATCGTCGCTACTAGTTTTTCAAATACTCTTCGCAACGCCATTCTAATTCTTCGTACCACTGCTTACCAAACTTACGAATAAGTGGTTCTTTCAAATATTTATATAGTGGCTCACCCACTTCGTTTCCTAACTTTACAGCACATTCACATATATCCCATTCATGATAATTCACAGCTTTAAAATCGTTGTAGTTATCTACTCTTATAGGATACAAATGACACGACACTGGTTTTTGAAAATCTATCTTCTTGTCCAAATATGCTTTCTCTATAGCACATTTTGCTACTCCATCTTCCCAACATACATACACACATTCTCTACCATCTACCAATGGAGTACATAGTTCATCGTTCATATCCAGTGCCGATACACCATTTTTCTCCACCTCCGCTATTCCCTTCTCTTCCATATAGGGCTTAACTTGTGGATATATTTTTTCCAATATACTTATTTCTCGCTTTTCCAATGGTGCTCCTGCATCACCTTCTATGCAGCAACAACCTTTGCATTTCCCTAAATCACAACAAAATTTTTTCTCGGCTATGTTTTCCGATATTATACAATCACCTACTATTATCATAACGCCTACAAACTTCTATTTAACACATCTATTATTTTATCGGCTAGCACCGCTGCTAGCTTATATTTTGACTCTACCGTCCAACCTCCGACATGAGGCGTAAGCAACACATTGCTTGCCGACAGCAGATAACGAAAATCATCAGTCAAAGACTCTATATCTAATCCATCTTTGGTCATATCTTCGTATTCTATCACATCCAAAGCAGCACCTTTCACCTTACCACTCTTTAAAGCTTCTACCAAATCTACAGTTTTCACTACAGCACCTCTAGCTGTATTTAGCACATATATGGGTTTGGCAAATGAGTTGAAAAAACTCTCATTAGCCATATAGTGTGTTTCGTCGGTAAGTGGAATATGAAAGCTCACAATATCGGCACGGCTATACAATTCTTCCAAACCTACCTCTTCTACATACGAGGGTGCATAGCCTGTTTTATACTTATCGTAGCTTATTATATCGCACTCAAAACCTTGAAGACGCTTGGCAAAAGAACTACCCATATTACCAAAACCTATAATACCTACAGTTCGGCCTTTTATCTCTATACCCCGATTCTCTTCACGCTTCCACAGCCCATTTCGTATTTCTACATTGGCTGTAGCCATCTTATTTACCAAAGCGAGCAACAATCCTATTGTATGTTCACCCACTGCATCTCTGTTTCCTTCGGGAGAGTTTAAGCACACTATTCCATTTTGCTCCGCATAGTCTACATCTATAGTTTCCATTCCTGCTCCCACGCGTCCTATACATTTAATGGTACGAGCCTGTGAAATAAAATTCTTATCTATATTCACTTTGCTCCTTACCACTAAAGCATCATAGTTGTTCACCTCACTCAACAATTCATCGTAGGTCAAATTAGGTTTCACATCACATGCAAAACCTGCTTCACGCAATTTCTCTTCCAATATTGGATGAGCTTTATCTGTAACAAGAACTCGTTTCATCTATAATATATTACATTATGTAGTTTACACTTATGCTTCTTTTTCACCTTTGCGTTTTTTATAGCTGTAGTATAGTTTTTCTATCCATCTTTGCAAAAACCATGCCATAGCACCACACACCAAGCCCACTACCGAGCCACACACAATATCTCCAGGATAATGCACTCCCAAATAAGGTCGGCTATAAGCCACCAACGCAGCCCACACAAAAAGAATGTAGGGCAACGCCTTCAGCTTCTTGAAATATCGTAGACTCAGATAGGTTGCCAAAGCAAAACAATTGGCAGCATGCGACGACACAAAACCATACTGACCGCCACAATGACCATCAAACAATCTCACATCGGGCAACGCATGACAAGGTCTGAGACGCATAAACACATCCTTGAAACACATAACCGATATGCGGTCGCCAAAGAGGAAACACAATGCTATACCCAACAATACAAACACTATAGCCTTAGGCTCTTTTCGCAATGTTACAAACCCGATAACGGCAAGCAACACAATAGCCCACGACCATCCTTGACTCAAAGTCCACAAAACATAGTCGCAAACAGTACAATGATGACTATTCACCCAATAAAAAGCCTGAGTGTCTAAGCTATTCAACGTCTCCATTGTCGGTTTCTGTCATTTTTTTCCAAATAAGATCTTTAAGCTCCATGATGTTCATACCGGCTACAGAGCTTATCATTATAGTATCCACCGTGCGTGGCAAAGTACGTTTCAGTTGCTTAAGCATCACTTCGTCCATCATATCGCATTTGGTTACAGCTAGTATACGTTGCTTATCCAACAACTCTGGATTATATTTCTTAAGCTCGCCTAACAATATTTGATACTCTTTCTTCACGTCGTCGCAATCACACGACACCATAAAGAGCAATATAGAGTTTCGTTCTATATGTCTCAAAAACCTTAATCCCAAGCCTTTTCCTTCAGCAGCCCCTTCTATGATACCGGGAATATCTGCCACTACGAACGAGCGATTGTCTCTATACCTCACCATACCCAAGTTGGGCACCAATGTGGTAAATGGATAATCAGCTATCTCGGGTTTAGCTGCCGATATTACAGAAAGGAATGTCGATTTTCCAGCATTAGGAAAACCTACCAATCCCACATCGGCAAGCATTTTCAGCTCTATAATAACCCAACGCTCTACACGAGGTTCGCCTGGCTGTGCATATCGAGGAGTACGATTGGTTGCCGACTTGAAATGGTCATTGCCAAGACCGCCACGACCGCCTTTTACTATCACCTCCATTTGCCCATCTTCGATAATCTCGCATAGCTGTTCGCCAGTTTCAAAATCACGACACACCGAACCTAGTGGTACATCTAATATTTGGTCTTTTCCTTCGCGACCAGTACAAAGATTATGTCCACCAGCTTCTCCGTCTTCGGCAAAGACATGCTTAGTATACTTTAAGTGTAGCAAAGTCCACATCTGTTTATTACCTCGCAAAATGATGTGACCGCCACGACCACCGTCGCCGCCGTCGGGACCAGCCTTTGCATTATATTTTACTCTTAGCAAATGAGCCGATCCCGCTCCGCCTTTTCCTGAGCGACAGCATATTTTTACGTAATCTACAAAATTCGAGTTCACTGTAAAACAATCAAATTATTTAGAAGCTATCTTAGCGTCGATAGCAGCTATAATATTCTTTGAAATTTCTTGAATATCACCATAGCCATTTACTTCTACATACAAGCCTTTTCCTTTGTAGTAGTCTGCTACTGGCAATGTTTTGCTTTCATATTCATGAAGACGATTCTTTATAGTTTCTTCGTTATCATCCGAACGACCAGATACTTTTGCACGTTCCAACATACGACGTACTAACTCATCTTTTGGAACATCAAGGCTTACCATGCACAACAAGTCTGTACCATGGCTTTTCAACATATTTTCCAATGTTTCAGCTTGAGCAACATTGCGTGGAAAACCATCAAAAAGAACACCTTTACGAGTGTTGGTAGTAATAATTTTTTCTATAATAGCCACCACTATTTCGTCCGAAACCAATTCACCGGCATCCATTATGTGTTTAATGCGTTTGCCTAGTTCTGTTCCTTCTGCAATCTCTTTTCTCAACATATCACCTGTTGATACGTAAGTAAGATCATATTTTTCAACCAACATTTGAGATTGTGTTCCTTTTCCGGCACCTGGTGCTCCAAATAATGCTATATTTATCATTTTCTTTTTTGTTTTGATTATTGTATATGTTTTATAATGAGAATAAAACGCAACTTCTTGCATTTTATTACGTTTTCCAAAGGTACATTTTTTTTCGGACATTTACTAGCTCTGCCCCTCTTAGTCCATTTTTCTTTTCATATTTTGCCCTTTTTATTGACCATTTTTCCATATTTCCGCACAGCTATTCATCATCACAAAAAAACAAACTTTCATTAGGCAACTTCTAGCAAGTGATTTACGGAATACTGACTTCGTCGATGTTGCTATCGCTCGAAAGACCTAATGCTTAGGCATTGCTCTTTACTCTCTTAATCGCAACATTCTTAAGAAGATTTCTACTTTCTTTTGGCCCATCATAGCGGGCTATGCGACCCCAAAAGAAATAGAAAGATTTCAAGAAAAAAC
>JAFZEK010000202.1 GCA_017560705.1 Bacteroidales bacterium
AAAAAGACAGTTTATAGAATCTACCTAAATACTGTAACGGCAAACATGATAAAGAACACCTTATATAAAACATTAGTCTTACTTATCCTTAGCTTGCTTGGACTTAATACTTTAAAAGCCCAAAGTACAGTAGGGAAAGATTTTTGGGTGACATTCTTACCAAATCTTTGTAACGATACAGATAATTTAAAAATTATTGCTACTGGAAAATATAGCTGCACAGGGATAGTTACCAATCCTCGAACAGGATGGTCTAACTCTTTTAGTATCACACCCGGATGTGTTACTTACATAAATATTCCATCAGCACAAGCATACGATTATAATGCTTCGGAATATCCAATAAATAAAGCTATCCACGTTACAACTACAGATTCCATTTCCCTATATGCTAGTAATTTTGAAGTTTACACTTTCGATGTCACCAACGTTTTACCTACACATTCTTTAGGTTCCGAATATATCATACAAACATACAGAAGCACATCCGGATCCTCTGGTTCTGAATTCTCAATAATTGCAACTGAAGATAACACTGAGGTAACTATCAACTTATCTGACGACACTCCAAATCATTCTTCAAACAGTCCTTTCTCTGTAAGACTAAATGCAGGCCAATGTTATCAAGTTCAAGCTCCAAACAATGCAGATTTGTCTGGCACAACAATTTCAGCCGATGAAAATAAAAAGATTGCTGTTTTTGCAGGAAATCTTTGTGCTTTAGTACCTACCTACGGCTGCTGTTGTGACCACATTGTCGAACAAATGATGCCTACATCTTCTTGGGGAAATGAATTTATAATAACAAGTTCCTTATTAAGAATGAATGACAAAGTAAGAGTTACAACCTTAAACGATAATTGCCAAATTAGAAAAAATGGTGTTTTAGATACAACTCTTAATGCAAGAGAAACCTACGAATTTGAAATAACAAACAACACACCTGCTGTTTATTTAGAAACGTCTGAACCATCATGTGTTTTCTTATATTTCACAGGTGCTAGTTATGGAGGCGATAATGGCGACCCCTCCATGGTTATCATAAATCCTATAAATCAAAAAATAAACAACATTACATTCAGCACTTTCAACTCTGGCTCTACTGAATATCACTTTGTAAATATTGTTACAAAAACCGACAATATTCAAAACATGTACCTTGATACTACTAATATATCATCATATTTCACAACCGTTCCATACAACAATAATTTTTCTTACGCGAAAATAGAAGTAAATCATGGAGCCCACACTCTCAACTGTAATTCTTCAGATGAAGAAACTGGATTCATTGCTCATATATATGGCTTAGGACATTATGAAAGTTATTCTTATTCAGCCGGTTCTATGGTAATCAAAACACCACCAAAACTTATTGTTAACGACACCTATGCTCTAGACTATCCCAATGGTTTTAAAATATGCAACAATAATGACAACAATTTCACTTTCGACCTTGACATAACATACAATCCTAGCAGTGTTACATGGGACTTTGGAGACGGGTCAACAGGAAGAAATTACCCCATTACTCACCAATACAATGAACCAGGAAATTATCATGTATCATGTAACATATATGAAATGGAAAGTGGCACAAATCACTTAGACACTACTCTATATACTTTTATATCCATCAAACCTACATACGACACTACGATAACAGCTACAATATGCCAGTCTGAAATATATACAGACAATGGATTCCATGAAAATCAAACAGGAATATACATCGACACTCTACAAACCATAGACGGATGTGACAGTATAGTTCGTCTAAATCTTACAGTTAACCCAGAGTATAACGATACTATTTTTGCTCACATCTGCCAAGGCGAAACCTACGACCAATATGGATTCTACGAAAATGAAACAACAATAATCACTCAAGAATTAAAAACAGAATTGGGCTGCGACAGTGTTGTAACACTAAATCTAGAAGTACACAAAGTGTATGACGACACTATTTTTGCTACAATTAGAGAAGGTAAATATTACGACAAATATGGCTTCTATGAATGTATGGAAGGCATATATAACAAATACCTTACAACTCATTTTGGATGCGACAGTGTGATTCATTTAATTTTAGATGTCATTTTCGAGTCAAACTTATTCGTCGAAAACTGTATAACACCAAATACTTCAAGCAACAATAAGTTCTATATAATTCACGAGAAAGAATTAGTCATTGATGATGTTTATATTTACAATCGTGTGGGTTCTTTAATATTCCATTCTCCAAACAATACCGAACCATGGGACGGCAAGTACAATGGAGAACATTGTCCTCAAGGCACATACGTATACGTAATCTACTACCATAAAGAAGGGCAAAAAGAACGCAATGTAAAAACGGGCACAGTATTACTTTTATATTAACAATACAAATAAAAAATTCCTACATAATATCAAATACATAAAAACAATTATATTGATACAAATATGAAACGAAATATATTATATTGGTCCTTTTTCATCCTATTACTAAACTTATTTGTGAACAACCTAAAAGCTCAAAGCACTGCGGGTAGAGATTTTTGGATAACATTTTTACCAAATTATTCAGACAATGAAGGCGGACTAAGTCTTGTTGCTACAGGAAATAACAGATGTACTGGTACTGTAACAAATCCTTATACAGGATGGTCTACAACTTTCGACGTTAACCCTGGAAGAATTACAACTATAGATATTCCAGACTCTCAAGCTTACGATTATTATGCCTCAAATTGCGTAATAAACAAAGGCTTACACATCACCTCTACAAATTTCATATCATTATATGCTAGCAATTTTGAATATGGTTCATTCGACATAACCAATGTTTTACCAACAGCATCTTTAGGTTCAAGCTACATCGTACAAACATATCCACGAGCATCCAATTTTTCGATAGTTGCTATAGAAGACAGTACAATTGTAAACATTCAACTACCTCAGGACACTATTTTTAATCACGCAAACACAACATTTACCATAACACTAAACGAAGGACAATGTTATCAAGCTGGAGGAAATGATTTATCTGGCACAACAATATCTACTACTGACGATAAAACAATTGCAGTTTTTGCAGGAAATTCTTCAGTAACTATTCCATCAGGAAAAACTGCTTTTGACTATACTTTTGAACAAATGATACCTACTAAATATTTGGGAAATAGGTTTATAATAACAAACTCTAAATCTAGAGAAAATGATATTGTAAGAGTTACTGCATTATTCGATAATTGCAGAATTAAAAAAGATGGAGAATTATTGACAACTATAAATGCAAATGAGAGCTACGAATTTGAAATAACGAAAAACACTCCAGCCATTTATCTTGAAACTTCTGCACCTGCAAGTGTTTTCTTATACCTTACTGGAAAAAATTATGGAGGAGAAAATGGCGACCCATCCATGGTATTAATAAATGATATAGACCAACGAATAGTCAACACTACTTTCAAAACATTTTACACACAATTATCTCAGCACCATTTCGTAAACATTACTACTAAAACAAACAACATTACAAACATTCAGCTCGATGGCAATAATATATCATCCCATTTTACACCCGTCCCTTCAAAACCTGATTTTTCTTACGCTAGAATAGAAATAAACTATGGAGCACACTCTATAAATGACACTTCTACTAGTAGCGATAATGGTTTCATTGCCCACGTATATGGCTTAGGACCAGGCGAAAGCTATGCCTATTCAACAGGTTCAATGATAATAAAAACACTTCCAAAACTCTTAGTCAACGATATTTACACAGTGGATTACCCAAATGGATTCAAAACATGTAGTAGTGGAGATATTAGTTTCACATTTGACATAAGCACCAATTATATTCCTAGCAACGTTGTATGGAATTTTGGCGACGGCACAACTGCAACAGGCTTTCCTATTACTCACCAATACAACGATTTTGGGACTTATAATGTTTCATGCGATATATACATAATGAATTATTTAGACACTACTCTATCCACAATAATATCCATAAATCCTACATACGATACCACAATAACAGCCACTATATGCCAATCCGAAGTATACAACGATAATGGATTTAATGAAAACGAATCTGGAATATACATAAACACACTGAAAACTACCGAAGGATGCGATAGTATAATACGATTAAACCTTACTGTAAATCCAGAATATGACGACACTATTTTTGCAACCATAAGAGAAGGTGAATATTACAATAAATATGGCTTTTACGAATGCATGGAAGGCGTGTATAGTAAATATTTATCCACACATTTGGGGTGCGACAGTTCTTTGCACCTATTCTTAAACATTGATTTTGATGCATCTTTATTTGTAGAAAACTGTATAACGCCCAATGCTTCAAGCAACAATAAGTTCCATATATTCCACGATAAAACATTAATTGTAGATGACGTTTATATTTACAACCGTGTGGGTTCTTTAATATTCCATTCTCCAAACAATAGCGAACCATGGAACGGCAAGTACAATGGAGAACATTGTCCTCAAGGCACATACGCATACGTCATCTACTACCACAAAGAAGGTCAAAAAGAACTCAAGGTAAAAACGGGTACAGTATTACTTTTATATTAACACCATAGCGAACACTGCAACTAATTATAGCCAATTTCTAAAAATTGCTGTGTAGGTAATTTACGGAATTTTCTTAGGAAGATTTCTACTTCCTTTTGATTGAGCACAACAGGCTATGCGATTGATAAAGAAACAGAAATATTTCAAGAAAAAAACGTCAACATTACGATTAAGCGAGTAAAGAACAATGCCTAGTAATATTTCTTTCGAGCGATAGCAACATCAACGAGGTCAATCACACAAAAGTTCTTTCATTGATTACTAATATTTCATAGACTGTGGATTTTTTAGAAGTCGCCTTATATGGTTACTTGGTGGCAACGTATATATATATGGAATATATCCCACGGTAAAAAATACAATACACCACTAGTAAACTTTTTTCACCCTACTACATTTCTATATTCCAAGCTTTGGTTTTTATATTTCAAGCTTTGAATTATATAATTCAAGACTTGGTTTTTATAATTCAAAGCTTGAATTATACTTTTCTAGTGGGGGATATAAATTTTTCTAGCGGAGGCAAGAAACAATTTAGCTATGGCGGCTTCAATTTCCAATCTACAAAATGTACCATTATGCAAGGGTGCATTATTTTTCCCCGAGTCACTTTCTAAAAACTGCTTTAGGCAACTTCTAAAAATTGCTTTGCAAGTGATTTGCGAATTTTTACTAGAAAGATTTCTAGTTTCTTTTGACCCATCATAGCGGGCTATGCGATTGAAAAAGAAATAGAAAGATTTCGGTAAAAAACGTAAATGTTGCGATTAA